>JAAWIL010000165.1 GCA_022796315.1 Oscillibacter sp.
TCCTTGCCATCCGTCAGGATGCCTGCGGATTTTTGCCTTGCAGGGCAAAAAATCCACTCGCCAATCCATACACGTCGAGATTTTAAACAGGCTCTTAGACTGCGACGGCGCCGCTCTTACCTCTGGTGGAGTATGTCCGGTCCGGGGGAACTACCTGGCGCAGCGCTTCCGGCTGGGACTTCCGAAGGGGCAGTATACGCAGTACACGTCAAATGGGATACCGGTAATCGCCCCAAAGGCGCTCCCCTCCCCTGCTATTCAAAACGCTCCCTCCGGTACACAGAGGGCAATGCCCCAAAAACCTCCTTAAACGCGGCAGTAAACTTACTCTGGCTGTCATACCCCACCCCCTGGGCAATCCCGGCAATGCTCATGTCCGTCTCCTGGAGCATTCTTGCCGCCCGCTCCATGCGGTGCTCCTTGATATGCGCCGCCAGGGAGGTCCCGTAGACGGCCTTGAAGGCTGCTTTCAGAGTGGTGGGATTGATATGATACTGCCTGGAGAGCTCCTCAATGGTGATCCGCTGCTCCATGTGCTGGAGCAGGTAGCCGTGGATCTCCCGGGCCACTTGGAGCTGTTCCGGCTGCTGCCCTTCCCGTCCCTGCTCCCGGGGCCGGTCCTTCCGCTGAGAAAGATACAGGAACAGCTCCAGCACCCTGATCCTCTGGTAGGCCAGCCGCAGCGGTTCCGGCCGGCGATAGAACTCCGGGAAAATCCCCTCGGTCTCCTTGCCGCCCGGCAGAAATACCACCCCGCGTTCCTGGCAAAGCTTCTCCCACGGCACATCGCTGAACAGATCCACCCCCCGCAGCGGCTCCGGCGGATGCTCCGCCGCTCTCCGGAGATCCACCCGGATGGCAAGACCCTGGTACCGGCCGGTGGGAAACACCCGGGAGGCCTCCATGCGGGCCTGGGGCGTACACAGGAGCGCATCCCCCGGGCGCAGGGCGGTCCTCTCCCCGTCCGCCGTCCGCCACACCATCCGGCCGGCCCGGCAGTAGTGAATCTCCAGCGATTGCTCCGGGTCCGCCGGGCCCAGGGGCGTCCAATCCCGGTCTGTGAAGAACAGGTCTACGCCGTCATACAGCGAAACCGGTCCCTGAACATCCTCCGCGCAAGGCTCCCGCGCCGCCGGTTCACAGGTCACGTCGTCCACCTCCCATCTCCGGGCAGGTCATCTCCATCATCTCCTCGATCATCCGGTGCAGCAGGCGGCTCCGCCCGGTATCCGCCGCGCGGTAGTACACTTCCTTCCCCTCCCGGCGGCTGACGATCAGCCCTCCGGCCTTCAGAGACCGGAGATGGTGGGAGACCGCCGGACTGGACATCCGCATCATGGCGGAGAGATTGAGGACGCACTCCTCACAGTGGCACAGCAGCCAGAAAATTCGGACTCTGGTGGGGTCCCCCAGCTGCCTGAAGGCCTCCGCCACCGTCTGAAAGTAGTCCACATGGTCCAAATGCACCTGCAGGCGGGCCAGGCGCTCCCCCTCCCCATGCTGGTGGGGCAGACAGATCTTCTCCATTGGCATACGCTCCTCTCTGGCCTTGCACACGGCGGAATGCCGCTCCGGCACGGTTCAAACAAGGCCTGTTCGCCCAAACAGACATCCCTTTCGCCCATTTGGCAGGGAATTCGGAAACCGTATTGACTTCGGGCTTTGATTCGATTATACTGCATCCATAACAATTAAACAAGTGCTTAATAATTGAATTTTAAAAAACAGGGAGGAATCTTACAATGAAGAAGACCTACAAGATCGAAGTGGACTGCGCCAACTGCGCCAACCTGATGGAGGACGCCGCCCGGAAGACCGCCGGTGTCCAGACAGCTACCGTCAACTTCATGACCCAGAAGATGATTGTGGAGTTCGCCGAGGGCCAGGAGCCGAACGCCGTTATGGAAAACGTCCTGTCCGCCTGCAAGAAGGTGGAACCGGACTGCGAGATCTTCCTGTAAGCGGAACGCCCCCCTCAAAATGCGCAGCCGCAGTTTTGAGGGGGGATTTTTTAAGCAGAGACAAGTAAACGATTAAGCAATCGTAGAGGGGAGTTTTTCCTATGCAAGAGCTTGTGATCAACGGGCTTCTGACCCTTGTCATCCTGACCGCCGCGATCCTGCGCTTCCTCATCGGAACACAGGCCGGCAGCGGCATGACGAAGAAGCAAAAAACCATGCTGACCCGGATTTTGATCTCCGCCGCCCTGCTGCTGTGCCTTCAGTTCCTCCCGGCGGAGACCTTCGCCCGGCTCGACGGCTATCTCTTCCCGTCCGCGGGCCGCTGGGTGCGGTTTGGCCTCTATCTGGCGGACTACTTCCTCATTGGCTATGACATTCTGCGCAAGGCGGCCAAGGGAATTCTGAACCGGCAGGTCTTTGACGAGAATTTCCTGATGGCCGTGGCCACCGTAGGCGCGATGGCCCTGGCCGTATACGAGAACGGCGACTACCTGGAGGCCATTGCCGTCATGCTGTTCTATCAGATCGGCGAGTGGTTCCAGAGTTACGCCGTGGGCAAGAGCCGCCGGAACATCAGCGAGCTGATGGACATCCGCCCCGACTACGCCAACGTGGAGCGGGAGGGCCGGCTGGAACAGGTGGACCCGGATGAAGTGGACATTGGCAGTGTGATTGTGGTGCAGCCCGGTGAAAAGGTGCCTATTGACGGTATCATCACAGAGGGCAGCTCCAGCTTGAACACCAGCGCCCTCACCGGCGAGAGCCTGCCCCGGGAGGCCCAGGCGGGGGACGAGATCATCAGCGGGTGCATCAACATGACGGGGGTGCTGAAGATCCGGACCACCAAGGAGTTTGGCGAGTCCACGGTTTCCAAAATTCTGGACCTGGTGGAGAACGCCAGCTCCCGCAAATCCAGGTCGGAGGACTTCATCTCCAAGTTCGCCAAGGTTTATACCCCCGCCGTCTGTTACAGCGCCCTGGCTCTGGCCATTCTGCCCCCCCTTGTCCGGATGCTGGGAATGGGCCTGCCTGCCGGCTGGGGAACGTGGATCTACCGGGCGCTGACCTTCCTGGTCATCAGCTGTCCCTGCGCCCTGGTCATCAGCATCCCCCTGAGCTTTTTCGCCGGGATCGGCGGGGCCAGCCGGGAGGGCATCCTGGTCAAGGGGTCCAACTACCTGGAAATTCTCTCTCAAACCAAGGTGGTGGTCTTTGACAAGACCGGCACGCTGACCCAGGGCGTCTTTGAGGTCAACGGCATCCACCACAGCCAGCTGGCGGACGCGAAGCTCCTGGAATACGCGGCCCTGGCGGAGAGTGCGTCCTCCCATCCCATCAGCAAGAGTTTGCAGCGGGCCTACGGCCAGGAGCCGGACCGCGCCCGCGTCAGCGACATCCGGGAGCTCAGCGGCAAGGGCGTCCTCGCCCAGGTAGACGGCGTGGAGGTGGCCGCCGGCAACGACAAGCTGATGAAGCACCTGGGCATCCGGCACATCGACTGCCACTCCACCGGCACCATCATTCACATGGCCGTCAACGGGGCCTACGCGGGGCACATCGTGATCTCCGACATCGTGAAGCCCCACTCCAAGGACGCCATCGCCTCCTTGAAAGCGGCCGGCGTGGAAAAGACCGTCATGCTCACCGGGGACGCGAAGAAGGTGGCGGAACAGGTGGCGTCCTCCCTGAACATCGACTGGGTGTTCAGCGAGCTGCTCCCGGCGGATAAGGTCTCCAAAGTGGAGGCGCTTCTGAGCGCGAAACCCGGCAAGGCGAAGCTGGCTTTCGTAGGTGACGGCATCAACGACGCCCCCGTCCTCTCCCGCGCCGACATCGGCGTGGCTATGGGGGCCATGGGGTCCGACGCGGCTATTGAGGCGGCGGACATCGTCCTCATGGACGACGACCCCATGAAGATTGCCAAGGCCATCAAGATCTCCCGGAAGTGCCTGCGGATCGTCTACCAGAACATCGTCATGGCCCTGGGCGTCAAATTTGCCTGCCTGATTCTGGGGGCGGTGGGCATCGCCAACATGTATCTGGCCATCTTCGCGGATGTGGGCGTTATGATTCTCGCGGTACTGAACGCCATCCGCTGTCTGTTCGTCAAAAAACTGTGAAGAACCCGGGGCGGGATGTTCCATACGGGAGCATCCCGCTCCGGGCCTCTTGATCCGCTGGCGGAAGATGCCTCTTGTGTCTCATTGGCAGAACTGATATAATGATCGAACCAAAGTAAGGGAGGACCTTTTATGAGAGATTTGATTGGCTGCTGCGGGCTGGACTGTGAGACCTGCGACGCCTACCTTGCCACCCTCCATGACGATCAGGCTCTGCGGGAGAAAACGGCGGCGCTGTGGGCGGAATTGAATCAGGCCCCCATTCTGCCGGAGCACATTCACTGCGAGGGCTGCCGCATGGACGGCGCGAAAACCGTATACTGCGAACATCTCTGCGAGATTCGCCGGTGCGCCCTGCAAAAGGGTCTGGCGACCTGCGGCGGCTGTCCTGACCTGGAGACCTGTCCGATTGTAGGCCGGATTTTTGCGAGCAATCCCGCCGCCCTGGACAATCTGAGGGAACCGGCTACCTGACGGCGGCGGGACCCCGGAAGGGCCGGGAGATTTTAAACAGGCTTTAAGAAGCTGTACCAATAGGTGACGGTATGCAGATTGGCAAGAAAAATTTTTGCCTGGCAAGGAAGAAACTCGCAGGAATCCTGACGGATTTCAAG
>JAAWIL010000166.1 GCA_022796315.1 Oscillibacter sp.
CCTTGCCATCCGTCAGGATGCCTGCGGATTTTTGCCTTGCAGGGCAAAAAATCCACTCGCCAATCCATACACGTCGAGATATTAAACAGGCTCTTACGAGAGTTTTGCAGGGGCTCTGCCCCTGCACCCCGCCACCTTTTGAAAAAGGTGGACGAAAACTTTTTCCTATTTCATCAGCTCACACACCAGATCCGTATACGCCGACGGGTCCTCCAGCGGCAGCCCCGCAATCAGCAGCGCCTGACTGTACAGCAGCTCCGCATACTTCCGCGCCTTCTCCGGGTCCTCCTTCACCGCCGCCTCCAGGGCCTGGAACGCCGGATGCTCCACATTCAGCTCCAACGTCCGCTCCGCCTTCAGCGCCGCCTCCGGCTGAATGGCCTGGAAGTACTTCTCCATCTCAAAGCTCAAACCCTCTCCGGCCGTCAAACACACCGGATGAGACTTCAGCCGTACACTGGCCTTGACTTCCTTCACCTGCTCCCCCAGCGCTTCCTTCACAAAGCCGAAGGTCTCCTTGTGGGCGTCCGCCGCCTCCTGGGCTTTCTCCTTCGCGCCCTCCTCCAGCTCCTGGTCCAGCACCGACCGGAACTCCTTCTCCTGATAGGTCCGCAGCGTCTGGGCGCAGAACTCGTCTACCTCCTCCGTGAAATAGAGGATCTCCGTGCCGCTGTCCCGCAGCAGCTCCGTCTGGGGCAGCTTGTCGATCTTCTCCAGGCTCTCCCCGGCGGCGTAGTAGAGGAACTTCTGGTCCTCACGCATCCGGGTCACATAGTCCCCCAGGGGCGTCAGCTTCTTCTCCGTGGAGGAGTAGAACAGCAGCAGGTCCTGAAGCAGGTCCTTGTGGCGGCCGTACTCGTTCACCACGCCGTATTTCAGCTGGCGGCCGAAGTTCTTCCAGAAGGCTTCGTAGCCCTCCCGGTCCTCATTCAGCATCTTCCCCAGCTCCGCCTTGATCTTCTTCTCCAGGTTGGCGGCAATCACCTTCAGCTGCCGGTCATGCTGCAAAAGCTCCCGGGAGATGTTCAGACTCAGGTCCGGGGAGTCCACCACGCCCCGGATGAACCGGAAATGCTCCGGCAGCAGGTCGGCGCACTTGTCCATGATGAGCACGCCGTTGGAGTACAGCTGGAGACCCTTCTCGTAGTCCTTGGTGTAGTAATCGTAGGGCGTGGCGCCGGGGATGAACAGCAGCGCCTTGTACGTCACCGCGCCCTCGGCGGACACGGCGATGCACCGCTGAGGGTCCGCGTAGTCATGGAACTTGTCCCGGTAGAACTTGTGGTACTCCTCCTCCGTCACCTCGGATTTGGGCCGCTGCCAGATGGGGACCATGGAGTTCAGGGTCTCCTCCTCGGTGTAGGTCTCATACTCCGGCTGGTCCTCCGGGGAGCCCTCCTTCTTCCGGGTCTTGCTGACCTCCATCCGGATGGGGAAGCGGATGTAGTCGGAGTACTTCCGCACCAGCTCCTGGAGCTTCCATGTCTCCAGGAACTCGCTGTACTGCTCCTCCTCCGTGTCCGCCTTGATGTGCATGATGATGTCCGTGCCCACCTGGTCCCGCTCGCAGGGCGTGATGGTGTAGCCGTCGGCTCCGGCGGACTGCCACAGATACGCGCTCTCCGCCCCGTACTTCCGGGTTGACACCGTGATGTGGTCCGCCACCATGAATGCGGAGTAGAAGCCCACGCCGAACTGGCCGATCACGCCGGTGTCCTTGGTGTCCTCCCCGATCTCCTGCTTGAACCGGTAGGAGCCGGAGGAGGCGATGATGCCCAGGTTGTTCTCCAGGTCCTCCTTGTCCATGCCGATCCCGTTGTCGCGGACGGTCAGCAGCCGGTGCTCCTTGTCCGCGGTGATCTCAATCCGGAAATCCCCCCGGTCCAGGCCCACGCCGTCGTCCGTCAGCGCCAGGTAGCACAGCTTGTCGCAGGCGTCGCTGGCGTTGGAGATGATCTCCCTCAGGAAAATCTCCTTGTGGGTGTAAATGGAGTTGATCATCAGCTCCAGCAGCCGCTTGGACTCCGCTTTGAATTGTCGCTTTGCCATAATTTGGATGCACTTCCTTTTCTGTTTTTTATAACAATTTTTAAATATAACATGAGAGCCGGGAGAAATAAATGACTATTTTGTAAATTGTGCCAAAAACCGGTTGTCCGCCGGGCGGTTTGCGAGTACAATACAGAAAAAGGCCTGGCAGAGGCGGCGGACCTGGCTCCGGGGCGCGGGGAAACCCGTTGGCCGGCGGGGCGTTCCGCTTCCGCGCGGACCGGGCCGCAGAGAGCGGAGTTTCCGCAGAAGGAGTCTGAGACCATGGGCTTTTTCCAGAGAATCGGGAACGGGATTGCGCGGTTCATGTATGGCCGCAACGGGATGGATCAGCTGAACCGGGCGCTGCTGGTGGGATACCTGCTGCTGAGCGTACTGCGGAGCGCGGCGATCCTATGGCTGAAAAGCCGGCCGCTGGTGCTGGCAACTGATCTGCTGCTGTACCTCTCCGCGGTGCTGCTGCTCTTCCGGATGTTCTCCAAGAACCTGCCAAAGCGGCAGGCGGAGAACCAGCGCTTTGTGAGCTGGCGGTGGCGCGCCAAGAACCGCAGCGCCAGCGCCAGGGCCCGCCACGCCGACAAGGACCACAAGTATTTCACCTGCAAGCACTGCAAGGCCATCTGCCGGGTGCCGGTGGGGAAGGGGAAGATCATCATCACCTGCCCCAAGTGCGGCGCGCAGATCCAGGCCAAGACGTGAGGCAGGATCTAAAACAGCGCAGGCCGATTTTGACCTGCGCTGTTTCGATGGAAGGGCTCTTATCCAAAAACCATCATTCCAGAGAAAATAGTTGCTAACAGAGAACCCACGAAAACCAAATATTTTCCACTATTTCCCAAATAAGGTTCTATTGGATAGCCGGCTGTATAACCAAACCATAGAAAAACAAGGATGAGTGTCCAAAAGATTGGGCGCCATTTTTTTCGTCTGGCCTCTGTCTCCCGCCGCCGCTGAGCCGGCGCTGTTTCAGGGTCACGGCCATGCTCATAATCGCTGCAGCGGATTTCAGCCTCCACCTGTTCCACACCGGAGCCATGTTCCTTTATGCAGAGGTCGCGGATATAATCCTCTTTTGTATATATTGGTACTCCCTCCCCGCTCCATAATCAACGCAAGCGCGGTGCGGCCGTTTGCCGTCAGCAGACGGGGACGATCCACCCCTTGTCGTCGGGGAGTCTGCCCCACTGCATTCCGGTCATGGTGTCGTAGAGCTTCTGGGTCACCGGGCCGATCTTTCCGTCATTGATAAAGACCTTGTCGCCCTTCCAGTCCAGCTCCTTCACCGGGGAGACCACGGCTGCGGTGCCGGTGCCGAAGATCTCCTCCAGCTTGCCCTCGTGGCCGGCCTTCATGACGTCGGCGATGGCCAGCGGGCCCTCCACCACCTCATAGCCCCAGTCCTTCAGGAGCTCGATGCAGCTGCGGCGGGTCACGCCGGGGAGGACGGTGCCCGTACAGGCGGCGGTATAAATTTTCCCGTCGATCTTGAACATGATGTTCATGCTGCCCACTTCCTCGACGTACTTCTTCTCCACGCCGTCCAGCCAGAGCACCTGGGCGAAGCCCTTCTGCTCGGCCATCTCGCCGGCCTTGATGGAGGCGGCGTAGTTGCCGCCGCACTTGGTGAAGCCCGTGAGGCCGGGGGCGGCGCGGATATACTCGTCCTCCACGTAGATGCGGACGGGGTTGATGCCCTCGGCGTAATAGGCGCCGGAGGGGGAGCAGATGACGCTGAAGGTATAGTGCTTGCTGGCGTGGACGCCCAGGCCCACGTCGGTGGCAATCACGAAGGGCCGGATATACAGGGAGGCGCCGTCACTGTGAGGCACCCAGTCCTTCTCCACCTCCACCAGGGCCTTGACCGCCTGGACGAAGTCCTCCACGGGGATCTTGGGGATGCACATCCGCTCCGAGGAATCCTGCATCCGCTCGCCGTTGCACTCCGGGCGGAAGAGCTGAATCCGGTTCTCCGCCGTGCGGTAGGCCTTCATTCCCTCAAAGAGCTCCTGAGCATAGTGGAAGACCACGGTGGCGGGGTCCATCTGGAAGGGCGCATAGGGGACGATGCGGGGATCATGCCACCCCTGGTCCGGGTCATAGTCCATCAGGAACATATGGTCGGAGAAAATCTTGCCAAAACCCAGCTGGGACTCGTCGGCGGGCTTCGCCTTGGGGGCGGCGGTTCGGGTGATCTGGATGTCCAACATAGCAGTGTGCTCCTTATCGTTTAATTTGCGGGCATATATGAATCAAGGGTCTGGGAATCCCCACGGCTCTTCTATTTTTATACGCTGTAAGCCGGATAAAGTCAAGGGCAAAATCACCAAAACGCAAAACCGCACCCTGCCAAACTCCCCCAATAGGAGAGAGGGCGGACCGGAATCGTTCCGGTCCGCCGAAAAGAAGGGAAAGAGTGCTGTCAAACGCGGCCAGGGCCTGTGAAACGCCCTTAGAGCCTGTTTAATATCTCGACGTGTATGGATTGGCGAGTGGATTTTTTGCCCTGCAAGGCAAAAATCCGCAGGCATCCTGACGGATGGCAAGG
>JAAWIL010000002.1 GCA_022796315.1 Oscillibacter sp.
TCTTGGCGGCGTATTATCCGCCCTGACTGCGTTAAAAATCCTTGCCATCCGTCAGGATGCCTGCGGATTTTTGCCTTGCAGGGCAAAAAATCCACTCGCTAATCCATACACGTCGAGATATTAAACAGGCTCTTAGACAGAAACGATGCCGCACAAAGGAGAAACGGGATGAAAATAAACCATAGTTGAACCCCGGGTTCTTTTGTGGTATACTGAAATCAGCCCGGTCAATCCGTCAAAGAATCATTATGGAGGAGATACGATGCTTGAAAAGATACCGTCTCAATCAATGATGAGTGAATTGCTTGGACCGCCTCTGTATGAGGTTTGGCAAGCGCTGTGCGCGGCGATTGAGGAACGATACGATGTGGAGCGGATCTGGAACATGGGCGGTAAGAATTGGACTTACGAGTACAAGTACCGCAGAGGCGGAAAGACGCTTTGCGCCTTATACGCAAAAGAGCATTGCGTTGGCTTCATGATCATTTTTGGAAAAGATGAGCGGGCAAAATTGGAAGATATCAGGGAGACGCTTTCCGATACGGTGCGGAAACGGTATGATGAAGCCCAGACCTATCGTGATGGAAAGTGGGTCATGTTTGAGCCGGAGGATACAGGGGAATTTGATGATTACATGAAGCTGCTGGCAGTCAAAAGAAAACCCAACCGGAAATAATACTGGTCATAGGGGAGGGGCTCCCCGGGACCAAGGACCGCATCAAAAGAGCGCGGGAAAACGTTCCTCGTTTTCCCGCGCTCTCCGCATATCGCTTCCCCGGACGTCTCAGGGGGGAGAACCGGCCCGATTACGCCCAGCGCAGAAGCGTCTCTTCCCCCAGGGGCAGAATATGATTGTGAATCCCCCGCAGCTGCGGAGCAATCAGCAGATCCTCGTGCATGTGCCCGAAATACCACCGCTTGAACTGCGGCGCGCCGGAGAGGGACTGATACCAGTCCTCAAAGACCGCCGGCAGGCGGTAATCGTCCGGAATGGCTTTTTTCCGGGAGATGAACGCCCTGGCGGACAGGGGCGTCTCATGGGTGACCACATAGTGAATCTCATTCCGGTGCTCCATGAGCTGCTTCTGCCCGTATTCCATCTCCTCCGGGGAGGGCTCCTCCGCCTGCCACCAGCTTTTGCCCGGCTCCCGCTGCTCCTGGTCCGTAGAGCGGGCGCCGCCAAAGGCAAAGAGGTTCGTTCCGTAAATGGAGTAGATCTCGCCCCGCATCAGGTGGTATACCTGGGGGCTCACCTGGTGGGCCCGCCCGCCGTTCCAGATCTGAACCGGGAACTGTTCCAGCAGGGCGTGGTTTTCGTGGTTCCCGTCCACAAAGGCGACGGTGCCGGGGAAGAGCTGCTGCAGGGTCTCCACGCGGCAGAGGTAGTCTTCGTCCCAGACATAGCCGGCGTCTCCGGCGATGATCAGAATATCGGAGTCATACAGGGCGTGGCGCTCGGCGAGGCCGAACAGGGGGGAGAAGGTTCCGTGTTTGTCGCCGGTAATCAAGATTCTTCCTGCCATGCCGCTCACGTGTGCCGCTCCTGTTTTTTACTTTTATATTTATAATGATAGACGCCGTTCCGCTCCTCTCGGGACACCTGGCCGGAGAAGTACAGATATTGCAGGTGGGAGATGGCCTCGCCCGTGGCGAACCACTTCTGGGGAGCGGGGAACTCCTCCCAGTTCCTGCAGTCGATTTCCCAGGTCATGTCCCGGGCGACCGTGTAGGCGGTCTTCCACTCCTCCCCCAGGATCTGCACCACCTCGGCCAGGCGGTCCGTGTGGTGCCGGAAGAGCTCGCGGATGCGGGCGTACATATCCTCCACGGGGGTTCCGTGGGCCGTCAGCAGCTGCCGCACGTCCAGCTGCTCCACCTTTTTGAGGCTCTCCAGGTAGTCCTGAAGGGGGTTCTCGGAACTGAGCTCAATGCAGATATTCGGCGTAATGGTGCCCAGGATGTGGTCGCCGCAGAGCAGGATCTTCTTGTCCGCGTCGTACAGGCACATGTGTCCCGGCGTGTGTCCGGGGGTGGCGATGACCTGGAGGTGATACCCGCCGTAGTGGAGCACGTCGCCCTCGTTGACGTAGGTGAAGTTCACCCGGACGTCGTGGCAGTACTTTCTCCCGGGGTGGATGTCGGTGTTCCTGCCGAAGCCGGCCTTTGGGAAGCCGTACTTGATGAACAGGTCGTCCAGCATCCGCCAATAGAGGTTGCCGGCCTCAAAGTTGATGAGCTCCCCGTCGGTCTCTCCGGCGTACAGCGTGCTGGACTCCGTGGAGAACTTGCCGATGAGCCCGCAGTGGTCGGAGTGCAGGTGGGTGATGAAGAGATCGGTCTGCGTGATGCCCAGCTCCCGGAAGGCGCCGCGCAGGGCCTCCTCACATTCGGGCCGGTTGAATCCGGTATCAATCAGGAGATTTTTCTCTCCGGTGATGAGATAGGCGTTGATTTCCCGCAGGGGGTTGTTGGGCAGGGGCACGGTTTTCCGGTAAAGATTCTCTGCTATTTTGGTTAACATGGTGTGTTCCTCCTCCTGGATGTCCCCGTGCCCCTGTCGGGCAGGCGGCAGGGGGAGCCTTGGTATTTTGCAGTCTGTTTCTAATAGTAGCGTAAAAAGCGGGACTTGTACAGAGATCCGGCCTATAAATAAAATTTTATCAAGGAAGAGTACCCTGGAGGCGTACCAAAATACGCATTTCCCAATGGTTCTGCCGCCCGTCCTCCCCCGGCCCCTGACAGACCGGATCTCCCTTCGGAGGGGCGGCAGATTGCCGCCCCTACAGAACCCAATCTCCCAGCGGGACGCGCCGTATAGTCACCGCAGGGGCCGTAAAACGGCCTGGCTTTGCCCGCCTTGAACCTCGGGCGCCCGATGTTCAAGTGGCTTGACGAGAAACGCCCTCCTGACGAAAAAACATCCGCCCCGGGGGGGCGGATGTCAGGCTGTCGAAAAAGTGTTTTCGACAGCCTGCGCAAGTTTTCAGAACTTTTTTAAAGTTCTGAAAACTTATGATTTGAATGGCGCAGGGAACCCTTCCTGGGTTCATCTCCACGCTAAGAGCCGCCGCGAGCGGCGGTTGCGCTCCGAAACGCGCCTGCGGGCGCAGCCGCACACACCCCTCCTTCCCGGCAAAGGAATCTCCCCCGTTTTTCGACAAGCTGACATCCGCCCCGGCGGGGCGGATGTTTCGCTTAGTTCCGAGGCAGCGCCTGAATGGCGGCGGCCAGACGCTCTGCCGCCAGGGGGAACATCTCCCGGGAGGCCGCCAGGTTCACCCGGATATGGACGTCCCGGCGGGCGGTCTCGCCCTCGGGCCAGAACCAGAAGCCATAGTCCACCGCCAGCCGGGCCTGGTCCCGGACCACCGGGATCAGCTGCTCCGCCGTGAGATAGGCGGACAGGTCCACCCAGGCCAGATACGTGCTCTCCAGCGGCGCCACGCGCAGCTCCGGCAGGGCCCGGAGCAGGGCGTCCCGGAAGCACGCGTAGTTGCCCTGCAGGTAGACCAGCAGCTCGTCCAGCCAGGGCCCGCCCTGGGCGTAGCCGGCCTCCGCCGCCACGTAGCCCAGGGAGGAGCCGCCGGAGACCCGGAGGGTTTTCACGTAGGCGTCAAAGGCGCCGCGCAGGGCCTTGTTGGGGATGACGGCGAAGGAGTTCTGAAGCCCCGCGATATTAAAGGTCTTGGAGGCGGCGGTCAGCATGACCATCCGGTCCAGATACTCCTGGAACCGCAGGGAGGAGAGATGGGTGTACCCCTGGTAGACCAGGTCCTGGTGGATCTCGTCGCTGATGAGCAGCACGCCGTGCCGCTTGCAGAGATCCAGGATTCCCAGCAGCTCCGCCTCCCGCCAGACGTGGGCCACGGGGTTGTGGGGGGAGCACAGGATCAGCGCCTGGACCTGCTGGCTCCGGACCTGTTCCTCCAGATCCTCCAGGTCCACCGTGTAGCCGCCGTCCGGGGCGGCGGCCAGCTCGCTGCACACCAGGCGGCGGCCCGTGTTCTGGATGACCTCCATAAAGGGGTAGTAGCAGGGCGTCAGGATGGCCACGGCATCGCCGGGGGACGTGAGGGAGCTCAGAACCCAGGCCAGCCCCGCCACCACGCCGGGGGTGAACCGCAGCCACTCCCGCCGGACCTCCGTGCTGTGGCGCTGTTTCTCCCAGGCGATGAAGGCGTCATAGTAGGAGTCCGGGGGCGCGTAGTAGCCGAAGATCCCGTGGTCCACGGCCCTGCGCAGGGCCTCGGAGATGCAGGGCGGGGAGGGGAAGTCCATGTCCGCCACCCACAGGGGGAGCAGATCCTCCCGGCCGTATTTGCCGCCCAGGGTATCCCACTTCACGCTGTTGGTGTGCCTGCGGTCGGGGAGCAGAGCGGGGTTAAAGAAACGATGATCCATAGTGTCCTCCGGTCCGGGCGCGGACTTCCGCGCCCAAATTCATATTGTTGGATGCGCATGTCTGCGGGAACGTCAAAATTGACCGATGCCTGAGCACGCCGGCGGCTGGGGCGGCTGCCGGCGTGTCCTCCGCGATGGCAGTATACTTTGTCTGAATCCATTTGACAAGAAGGAGAAGCTGGCATGAAAAAGCGGTTCACCACGATCCGCCGCCTGCCGGACATGGGGATGGCCCCCAACCGGAACCCCTCCCACGGGCTGAACCCAAACTGCGGCACGATCAAGCCCTGCGCCGTGAAGTGCCGGGGTAGGGCCGCGCGGCTCAGCCCTGTTCCGGCGGCGCGGGGGACGCGGGGACCTCGCCCCAGCCCCGGACCAGCCGCTGGAAATCCTCCGGCAGGGGGGCGGTGAGGCGCAGGAGCTCCCCGGTGACGGGGTGGGTGAGGTCCAGCGCGTAGGAGTGCAGGGCGGGCCGGGGGATCAGGTCCGGGTCCTCGGTGCCGTAGAGCCAGTCTCCGGCCAGGGGACAGCCCAGGGAGGCCATGTGGAGCCGCAGCTGGTGGGTGCGGCCGGTCTCCGGCGTCAGCTTCAGCAAAGACAGTCCCGGCCCCCCGGCCAGGACCTCGTAGTGGGTGACGGCGGGAGCGCCGTCGGAGCGGATGCGCCGGCGGACCGTGGAGGTCTCGTCCCGGCCGATGGGGGCGTCGATGGTGCCCCGCTCCGGGGAGGGGCGTCCCAGGCAGACGGCCCGGTATTCCCGGCGGAACCGGCCGGTGTGGAGGGCCCGCCGCAGCTGGTCGTGGATGTAGCCGCTCTTCGCCACGATCATCAGCCCCGTGGTGCCCTTGTCCAGCCGGTTGGCGGGGTGGAAGAGGAAGTCTGCGCCCCGGGTCCAGGCCAGGGCCCCGGCCACCGTGGGCGTGCCGGGGAGGAAGTTGGAGGCGTGGGCCGTCATGCCGGCGGGCTTGTTCACCGCCAGCAGGTGGCCGTCCTCCCAGAGCACCGGCAGAGGCCAGTCCCCCGGGGTGATGACGGACCGGGGAGGCCGCTGGTCCCCGGTCTCCACCGTCAAAATGTCCCCGGCGTGGAGGAGGTCGATGGTCCTGGCCCGCTGTCCGTTCACCAGGATGCCGGTCTCCGCCCGGGTGAGCCGGGAGATGGCCCGGGAGGAGAAATGGAGCCGGGCCTTCAGGATGTGCCGGACGGAGGAGCCCTCCTCTGCCGGCGTGATGATTCTTGTGATGGTTTCCACGGAGTATCCCGCCTTTCCCCTTCAGCATAGCATAAGATCGGGCCTGTGACCAGACACTCTTTTTTGCATAATTCCCTCCTCCGGGAAAACACTACCTCCATACCAATTTTTTTGAGGAGGTTCGATCACCTTGAGGAAGCAGTTTGTGAGACAGATGGCCGTGCTGGCCCTGGCGGCGGTGATGCTGTCCGGCAGCGCCTCGGCGCTGTTTGGCAAAAAAACCGCCCCGGCAGAGCCGGAGGAGGGAGCGCCCACCGTGCGGGACATTGAGATCCGCACCTATAAGGACATCCCCTATGAGGCCCACTTCCTGGGCTCCGACAGCGAGGGGGACGACATGACCTTCGCGGTGGTGGAGGAGCCGAAGAAGGGCGCCGTCGCCATTGACGGGGTGAACTTCATTTACACGCCCAAGGAGGGCGCCACGGGCAACGACCGCTTCACCTACGCCGCCACCGACAGCGCCGGACACGTCTCGACGCCCGCCGTGGTCACGGTGACCATTGAAAAGATCCGCTCCGGCGTCACCTATGCCGACACCGGCGATTCCGCCGCCGCGGCCGCCGCCCAGTACCTGGCGGAGGCGGGGATCTTTACGGGGTCGAAGCTGGGGGAACAGTACTGCTTTGAACCGGACCGGCAGGTCTCCCGGGGCGAATTTCTGGCCATGGTGATGGAGATGGCGGACCGGGAGGTCACGCCCGTGACCATGACCGGCTTCAGCGACGATGAGAGCATCCCAACTTGGGCCAAGGCCTACGCCGCCGCCGCGGTGACGGACGGCATCATCCAGGGGAAGCGGGCCAGCGGCGGCGCCGCGTTCCGGGGTCAGGAGCCCATCACCTTCAACGAGGCCGCCACGGTGCTGAACCGGGTGCTGAACCTGGGGGATGTGGACCTGGATGTGTGGTACGCGGACCGGGAGGCGGTTCCCTCCTGGGCGGCCCAGGCCGTGGGCAACATGGAGGCCTTCAGCGTTCTGGCCGCCGGCAGCTTCGGCAGCCAGACCATGGAGCAGGCGGTGACCCGGGCCGGCGCCGCCCAAATGCTCTCCGCCGCGCACGTCCTGCTGTCCGGCGACGAGAAGACCGGGGTCCTCAGTTGGAGGAAATGACGAAACGGGGGCCGTTTTTCCGGAGGGGAACGGCCCCCCCTTCCGCCTGAAAATGCAAAAGCGCGCCTTCGGTCCTGCAAAAGGGGGTTCCTGCCGCAGACGGGCGCATATTCCGCGTTTCATGGGAAAATCCGGCGGATTAAGAAAGATTTGACAGGCCGAACGTTTTTCTTTTCACATAGAAATCAGTAAAAATTCTTTCGCCGGCATTGGGAATATCAGGGATCCGCAAATTTTTGACGTGTTCTTTTTCGGCGGAAAACCCCGAAAATTTTATCGGATCTTGTAAAATTCCGGAGAAATATTGCAAATAAGGAAGCGTGATGAAAAAAACAAAAGGGCGGTTTGGAAAAAAACTTACTAGGTTTATAGATTTTTTACTTGCATTTTCGCCCACGATGGATCATAATAAGGCATGAATGAAAGACAGGTTCGCCAAGCGGATCTGCCGGCGGCACCAGAGAGCGCAGGGAAGCACACTCCGCCGTAAAGAGGCAACAGGGGTTGTGTGGTGTGCCACAGGAGCGGTGCGGCGGGAAACGTACTGCTTTTGAGGCACTTTGTCGTCCCTGTATCAAGTTTGCGCGCTGTTTTCCTGGGCGCGGAGCCCGGGCCGGCGCGGAAGAGAAGCGCAGAGGGAGGTTTCTATGGATTTTTTGTCGAGCAACTCCTTTATGATGCTGGAGAAGTCCATGGGTTTTTTGTGGACCAAGCAGGCGTCGATCCTGGATAATATTGCCAACGCCGAGACGCCCGGCTACAAGCCGAAGGTGGTCACCTTTGAGGAGAGCCTCCGGGGCAGCCTGGAGCGGGCCCGGCTTTCCGCCACGCCCCGGTCCAAGATCCGCAGGATCCTGGAGGAGAGCGAGTTCGCCGTGGAGGACCAGCTGGAGAGCACCCGGATGGACGACAACGGCGTGAACGTCACGGAGCAGAGCATCGAGATGATCCGGAACGCCTACCAGATCCAGTACGTACAGCGGGCCATCAGCAGCGATCTGAACATCCTGCGGGCCGCGATCCAGGGCTGAGGCGGCCTGACGGATTTTGCGGGTTTCTCATGAGTATCACCGGCTGATTTCTCTGGGGAATTTTGGTTTTTGACAGAGCGCCGGCGGTGTCCGGCGGGAAGGAGAGCGTCCCATGGCATTTTTGAGTTCCATCAATATCGTGGCCTCCGGCATGACGGCCCAACAGCTCCGGCTGGATGTCGTCTCGGAGAACATTACCAACTCCACCACCACCCGCACCGAGGGAGGAGACGGCGCCTACCGCAGGAAGATGGTGGTTTTCCAGTCCGTGTCCGATAAGGACACCTTCCGCCAGGCGATGGCCAGGGCCGGCAGCGGCATGGCCGCCAACAAAGGCTTTGAGAACGCCGGCGGCGTGCGGGTCACCCAGATTGTGGATGACCCCTCTCCCATGAAGCTGGTGTACGATCCCACCCACCCGGACGCCAACGAGGAGGGCTATGTCGAGATGCCCAACGTGGACACGGTGAAGGAGATCACCGATGCCATGGCGGCCACTCAGGCCTTCTCCGCCAATGTGACAGCGTTCAACGCACTCAAGAGCGTGCTGTCCAGCGGGCTGGAGATTGGGCGGTAAGCAGGCGGAAAGGAGACGTGAGGAATCATGGCACCCATTGAACAGCTGACGCCGCTGGCCGGAATCAACCCGGTCACCGGCGAGAAGGTACATAAGACAGGGACTCTGGCAGACGCGGCGGGACAGAGCGTGTTCGGCAGCATTTTCCAGTCCGCGATTGACAATGTAAAACAGACGGACGCACAGAAGACGCAGGCCCAGTACCTGCTGTCCACCGGCCAGCTGGATAACCCCGCGGTGCTGGGGATTTATTCCACCAAGGCGGAGCTGGCGTCGAATCTTCTGATTCAGCTGCGCAACAAGGCGCTGGACGCCTACTCTGAGCTGACGAGGATCAGTTTGTAACGGAACAGAAACAATGGGGGCGCATCCCCCATTGTTTCCGTCTGAATAGACGGAGGACTTTCGTGAATTGAGATCCGCGGCAGCGGTGAGAGGAGGTGGCAGCGGTTGCAGGAGAAGCTGAAGGGACTTTGGGCCAAGACGAAAGAGAAGCTGGGCGGCCTGAAGAAGATATCGAAAAAGGTATTGATTGCGATCGCCGTCGCAATCGTGGTTTTGATCGCCGCTGTGGTGATCATGGTGAGCAACCGTCCCTATGCCACGCTGGTAACCGGCGTGAGCGCGGACGAGGCGTCGTCCATCCTGACGTTCCTGGCGAGCGAGGGTGTGACGGATTACAAAGTGGAAAACAACGACACCATCCTGGTGCCGGCCGGACAGGAGGCAAACCTGAAGGCCCGCATCCTGATGGAGGGGTACTTACAGACAGGCTTCGCCTATTCCTCCTATTATGATAAGATCGGCGCCCTGTCCACGGAGTCGGAGCGGAACCAGGCGTTTTTGATCGCCCTGCAGGAGAAACTGGAGGCGGTCATCCGGTGCTTTGACAATGTGCAGGAGGCCTTCGTCCAGATTACCCCGGGCGAGGACCGGGGCTATGTGCTGGACAGCGGCAACGTGGTCAACGCCAGTGCCAGCGTGACGCTGGTGATGCGCGGGGTGGCCAACCTGACGACGGAGCAGGCCGCCGTAATCCGGAACCTGGTGAGCCACTCTGTGCAGGGGCTGAGCATCGACTCCGTTACCATTGGCGACACCCGGGGGAACAGCTATAACAGTTCCGTGGACCCCACGGCCGACACGGAGGCCTCGGCGCTGAAGTTCCGGCTGGAGCAGGAGCAGGAGAACAAGATTCGTACCGAGGTTCTCAAGACGCTGGTTCCCTTCTACGGAGAGGACAACGTGAAGGTGGGCGTCAACGTGGTGGTGGAGGTGGCTCACAGCACCATCGACGACCACGAGGTGCATCTGCCGGACTGGGCGCAGGACGGCAGCACCGACGGCAAGGGCATCGTGGGCACGATCCTCTATGACCACTCCATCATCCGGGGCGCCAATGAGAACGCCGGCGGCGTGGTAGGCAGCGAGGTGAACTCCGACCTGCCGGAGTACGTGATCCGGGAGACCGATCCCACCGGAGACGAGCGGGAGATTCATGTCAGCGGACAGACGGACATGGACAACTCCCGTACCGATACCTATACGATCCGCACGGCGGCTTATGTGGCCGACTGTACCGTGGGCGTCAGCATCAACTCCACCACCGCCGGCGCGGTGAATGTGGCGGAGGTGCAGCAGCTGGTGGCCCGGTCGGCGGGCATCGTGGGCACTGTTGACGAGACCACCGGCCAGGAGAACCTGGACGGAAAGATCTCCGTCATGACCGGCCCGTTCTACATGGAGCCCACCGAGAGCGCCGGTGACGGAATGATTCTGGGCATCCCGCTGTACGCGGTCATCGCGGCGGCAGCCGGACTGCTGGTCTTCATCATTCTGCTGATTGTCATCCTGAGCCTGCGCCGCAGAAAGCGCCGGAAGAAGCAGGCAGAGGAAGAGGCCCAGCAGAGAGAGATGGACGCTCTGCTGGCGGCGGCCGGCCTGATGCCCGAGGGCGCCGGCGCGGCCGAGGGCGCGGATGTCATGGACATCCAGATCGAGCGGAGCATGGAGCTCCGCCAGGAGATCCGGAAGTTCGCCGAGGAGAACCCGGAGATCGCGGCACAGATTATCAAGAGTTGGGTGAGAGGAGGCGACGACGATGGCTGAGGCAGCGGCCGTTAAGACAGCGGCTGCGCCGGCATCCGGCACGGTGGATACGGCGCTGAAAAAACGGCTCAGCGCGGACCTGACGGGCCCGCAGAAGGCGGCGGCAGTCATCGTGGCCCTGGGGGCGGATAAGGCGTCAAATCTCTACAAGTACATGGAGCCGGAGGACGTGGAGTCGCTGACCATCGAGGTGGCGAAGCTGGGTCTTCTGAGCGGAGAAGTCACCGAGGAGATCCTCAATGACTTCATGAAGGTCTGCATGACCAACAAGGCGGTTACCGAGGGCGGCCTGGAGTATGCCAGGACCGTTCTGGAGCGGGCCTACGGCGAGCAGGCGGCGGCGGATCTTCTGGGCAAGGTCACCAAGTCCTTGAAGCGGAGAGAGTTCGCCTTCCTGGACAAGGCGGATGTCAAGAGTCTGATTGCCGCCCTGCAGAACGAGCGGCCCCAGACCATCGCCCTGGTCCTCAGCTACGTGGACGCGGACAAGGCGGCGGGCGTGGTGTCCCAGCTGGACGTGCAGAAGCAGATCCAGGTGGTGGAGAGCATCGCCCGGATCGAGAGCGTGTCCCCCGCGGCCATCAAGATCGTGGAGGCCGAGATGAACAAGAAGTTCTCCAATATCGTTGTCAGCACCAACGTCAAGGTGGGCGGCATCGACTATGTGGCGGACGTGATGAACAACCTGGACCGCACCAGCGAGAAGAACGTCTTCGACGGTCTGGCGGAGCGGGACCAGGAGCTGGCCGACGAGATTCGCAAGCGGATGTTCGTCTTCGAGGATATCATGACCATGGACGACCGCTCCATTCAGCGCTTCGTCCGGGACTGCGACCCCAGGGATCTGGTGCTGGCGCTCAAGGGTGTCAACGCGGATGTGGCCAACAAGCTCTTTGCCAATATGTCCACCAGAACGGCCCAGAATATCCGGGACGATCTGGAGATCACCACCAACGTTCGCATGAAGGACGTGGAGGAGGCCCAGCAGCGCATCGTCGCCATTATCCGTGACCTGGAGGAGAAGGGTGAAATCATCATCCTGAAGGGCGGAAAGGACGATATCATTGCCTAGTATTTGGAAGCGGCTGACCCAGCCCAAGGCGGAGCCCTACCAGTTTCTCGAAGCGGAGGAGCTGGTGCCGGAGACGCCGCCCCCAGAGCCCCCGGAGACGGAGGAGGACCTGCCCGATCCCTTGGAGCAGGAGATTGCGGAGGCGGCTGCCATAGAGGAAGAGGCGCCGGACCCGGTGAGCTTCGCCCAGGTGCAGGCGGACCGAATCCTCCAGGACGCCCAGCGTCAGGCGGATGCCCTGCTGGCCGAGGCCCTGGACGGGGCCCGCCGGCAGACCGATGAGATCCATGAGGCCGCCCGGAGGGAGGGCTTCGAGGCCGGGCGGGCCGAGGGAATCCAGACCGGCTTTGCCCAGGCCATGGAGGAGAGCCGTCTGGCACGGGAGAAGGACGCCGCCGCCCTGGCGGCGGAGGTCCAAAAGTTCCTGGACCAGGCCGGACGCGCCCTGGACCGCCAGCTGGACAGCAACGTTGCCGAGCTGCGGGATCTGGCGCTGACGGTGGCGGAGAAAGTGATCTCTGTCAGCCTCAAGAGCAGCTCCGAGGTGATCGGGCGCATGATTCAAACGGCGGTAGACCGCCGCAAGCGCCGGGAATGGGTGCGGATCTACATCGCCGAGTGCGATGCCAAGCACCTGGCGCAGATGCCGGCCTCTCTGGTTTCGGCCCTGAATGCCCTGTCTGAGCGGGTGCGCATCATCCCCATGGCGGATGACGAGCCGGGTACCTGCATCATTGAGATGCCCGATGAGATCGTCGATGCCAGCGCGGCCACCCAGCTGAATAATATCCGCAATCTCCTCTCCGATACGCCGGTCAGCGGCGCGGAGATCCCAAGAAGGAGCGGCCATGTTTCAACAGATGATCCGCCAGATCTATAATGCCGAGACCTACAGTCTCACCGGCAAGATCGAAAATATCGTCGGAATGTCCATTGAGGCCTCCGGCGGACGGGCAGCGGTGGGCGACATCTGCCGCATCTACAACGACGACTCCGGACGCCAGGTGACGGCCGAGGTGGTGGGCTTCAAAAACGATCACATCCTTTTGATGCCCTATGCCGACATGAACGGCATTTCTGCGGGCAATTTTGTCCGCAACACGGGACGGCAGCTCACCCTGCGGGTGGGCGAGTTCCTCCGGGGGCGCATCATCAACGCCCTGGGCCAGCCCATTGACGGCGGCGAGCCGCTGCCGGAGGGCGTCCCCTACTGCATCAGCGGTTCCCCGATCAACCCCCTCCAGCGCCCCCCCATCCGGGAGCGCATGGAGTTTGGAGTCAAGGCCATTGACGGGATGATTACCATCGGAAAGGGCCAGAGAATCGGCATTTTTGCCGGTTCCGGTGTGGGAAAATCCACACTGATGGGCATGATTGCCCGGAATGTTAAGGCGGACATCAACGTGATCGCCCTGGTGGGCGAGCGAGGCCGGGAAGTACTGGAGTTTGTCCAGAAGGACCTGGGGGAGGAGGGCATGCGCCGCTCCGTTCTGGTGGTAGCCACCTCTGACCAGCCGGCCATGCTGCGGATGAAGTGCCCCAGCGTGGCTACGGGCATTGCGGAGTTCTTCCGGGACCAGGGGTATGACGTTCTTTTGATGATGGACTCCCTGACCCGTTTCGCTATGGCCCAGCGGGAGATCGGCCTGGCCATCGGCGAGCCGCCGGTGGCGAGAGGCTATACCCCCTCCATTTACGCGGAGCTGCCCAAGCTTCTGGAGCGCAGCGGCAACTTCGAGAGGGGCTCCATCACCGGCGTCTACACGGTGCTGGTGGAGGGCGACGATACCAACGAGCCCATCTCCGACACGGTTCGGGGCATCCTGGACGGCCACATCGTGCTGACCCGCGCCCTGGCCAACGCCAACCACTACCCGGCCATTGACGTGGGCGCCAGCATCTCCCGTCTGATGACGGAGATCGTCTCGCCGGAGCACCGGAAGCTGGCCTCCCGGGTCCGGGATATCCTCAGTGTGTACGACAAAAACGCGGATCTGGTCTCCATTGGCGCCTACAAGCCGGGGACCAACCAGAAACTGGATTTTGCCCTGTCTAAGATCGACGCGGTCAACGGTTTTCTGACCCAGGAGATCAACGAGACATTCAATTATGACCAGTGCATTCATCTCATACAAGAGATCTTGCGATAAGAAGCGGAAACGGGGGACGCGGAAGTGAAAAAATTCAAGTTTGGCCTGGACACCGTCCTTTCCTATAAACAGCAGGTTTTAGACGCGCTCCAGGGCGAACACGCGGCGATTCTGGCGCGGGTACACCGGCAGGAAACGCTGGTGGAGGAGTGCTGGCAGCGCTACCGGGCCTATAATGAGGACTACCGGGACCGCGCCCGGGAGGGTCTGGCCATTACGGAGGCCATGATCTGCGAGGCGGGACTGCGGGCCATGGAGCGGGAGATCCAGCAGGAGACCGCGAAGCTCCAGGCACTGCGCGAGGCCGCCGAGAAGAAGCGGGAAGAGGTGGTGGAGGCCCGGAAGGAGACCTCGTCCATCGAAAAGCTCCGGGAGAAGAAGCGGGCGGACTACAACAAGGCCCTGGCCAAGAGCGAGGAGCAGGCCATTGAGGAGTTCGTCAGTATGACCAGAGTGATCCAGGCCGCCGGGGCGTAAATCCGGCAATCAGCACCGTCCGAACCGGTGGAGAAATCTGCCGTTTGGAATATAGTATTCTTATGGAAAGGAGGTGACATGAGAGATGGATCAGATTCAAAACAGCCTGCTCCAGATGGTGCAGGCGACGGCCGGCCGCCAGCCGGCCCAGGGGACCCAGAAGCCCGCTTCGGGCAAGGACGATTTTCGCAAGATGATGGACCAGCAGACCACGGAGCAGTCCGGAGCGGAGACCCCCAAGGCGGAGGACACGGCGCCCCAGGACGGCGAGGCCGTGGAGACCCTGGAGGAGCCCAAGCTGCGGGAGCAGATGATGCTGGCCGCGGCAGCGATGATGCAGAACCCGGTGGTGACACTGACGGAGGACCCCGTGGTGGTCGCGGAGGAAGTGCCCCAGACGGAGGTGCAGCCGGTGGCGGAGCTCACGGCGCAGCCGGAGCAGACCGCTGTGGAGACCACAGAGGGCCTGAAGCCGGTGGAGCTGTCCGAGGTGAACCCCAACGAGGAGCTGCTGAAGATTCAGCAGGCCCCTGCGGAGACCGTGGAAGCCCCTGCGGAGGCTCCGGCGGAGCCTGAGGAGCGCGTGGAATCCGTGCAGGTCATGGAGCGCGGCGGAGAGCCCCAGGAGGGCGATGACCAGGAGGTCCCGGAGTCCGGCGGGGAGACCGCGGTGTTCCGGGAGGTGCGGGAGATCCCCGTGAGGGTCGGCGAGGCCCCGGCGGCGGAGCAGACCCAGGAGGCCAAACCCGTGGAGGTCCAGATCGGCGAGCAGCTGACCAAGGCCCTGGAGTCCGGTGAGACCCGGGTGGAAATCCAGCTGACACCGGAGAACCTGGGCAAGGTGACCATTGAGGTGACGCTGAACCAGGAGGGCGCCCTGCACATCACGCTGCACGCGGAGAACCCCGAGACCCGGAGCCTTCTGGCGCGGGATATGGGCAGTTTGCAGATGATGCTGACACGGGACACCCAGCAGGACGTGCGGGTGGAGGTCCCCCAGCAGCAGGAAAACCACAACATCTATGACCAGCAGCACGGGCAGCACCAGCAGCAGCATTCCCAGCAGCAGCGCCGTCAGGAGCGCCGGGAGAACCCGGAGGACTTCCTGCATCAGCTTCGGCTGGGCCTGATCCCCGTGGATGGGGAGTGATCACGGACAAGGAAAGGAGTGAATTGAATGAGCAACTATATGGGCGATATCAGCAATTACCTGATTCCCTCAGGAGTTACCAGCAACACCAAGCGGGGGAGCTCCGACAATGTCCAGATGGACATGAGCGACTTCCTGATGCTGATGGTGACGGAGCTGACCAACCAGAGCATTGACAGCACGGCGGATACCTCCGACATGCTGAACCAGATGGTGCAGATGCAGATGATCCAGGCCATTACCAACATGACCGACGCGTCCATCATGTCCTACGCCTCCTCTCTGGTGGGCAAGGAAGTCACCGTGGGTCAGTATGACTCGGACGGCAAGCTCCAGGAGGTTGTGGGCCTGGTCACCGGTACCGGCACCATGAACGGCCAGCAGGTGGTGTTTGTCAACGACAAGTACTACTACATGAACGAGATCATGGCGGTTGGACGTCTGCCGAAGACCGAGGAGAGCGACAAGAACGACGGGGACAATGCCGGCGGCGATGATACCGGCGGCGACGGCACCGGGAACGTGGACGGCTCCGGTGACGGCAGCACCGAAGGCGGCGAAAACGTGGACGGCACCGGCGGCACAGAGGGGACCGGCGGAACGGAATCCGGCGGCAGTGAGAACCAAGGCGGAGCTGCTGACCCGGGAGCCGCGGAACAGTGAGGTGAAGCCCTCATGATGGAACGGATCTCCAATCAACAGCAGGTCCTGCGGGCGGCCTCCCCGGCAGCGCAGCAGGCGGCGGCGCAGAGCGGCGCGTTTGGCGCCATGCTCCAGCAGGAGCTGAGCAAGTCTGCGGAGCCTCAGGTGGCCTTTTCCAAGCACGCGATCTCCCGGGCGGAGGAGCGGGGCATTGAGATTACCCCCGATCTGGTGGACCAGCTGCGCGGCAGTATGGTTCGAGCCCAGGCCAAGGGCGCGACCAATATCCTTGCCATGGATATGGAGAAGGCGTTCATCATCAATGTTCCCCATGCCAAGGTGATTACAGCCATCACCCAGGCGGAGATGAGGGAGAACATCTTTACCAATATTGACGGCGCCGTGTTCCTGTAACATCTTACAGATAGCAGGACCGGTTTGCGGAGGCTATTGCCCACCGCCCGAATGACGGCGGGCAGGCGGCGCCACAAGACCGAAAGGAGTATATCAGAGCAATGACTGGTTCCATGTACGCTGCGATTGCGGGCCTCAAGACCCACATGAACAAGCTGAATGTCATCGGCCACAATGTGGCCAACGTCAACACCCAGGGCTATAAGTGCCAGCGCATGGTGTTCAAGGACGCCATGTACACCATGTACCGGGGCGGTTCCAACGGCACCACGACGGTGGCCGGCATGAACCCCGCCCAGATCGGTTACGGCTCCCAGGTCAGCACCATTGACCTGAACATGGGCAGCGGCAGCTATTCCCCCGGCCGCACCCTGGACTGCATGATCGACGGCGACGGATTCTTCCTGGTGGGCAACAAGGAAGTGGCCGGCGTGATCGACGCCACCAACCCCAACACCTTCAAGAGCCTGACCCTCACCCGGGTGGGCAACTTCGGCTTCGACGCCAACGGCTATCTCACCGACGGCGAGAACTGCGTCTACGGCTTCCTGACCACCGGCTACAACCCGGACGGAACCCCCATTGTCAGCGACCAGCTGGTGCCCATCCGGATTCCCAGAGCGGAGAAGGAGGCCTTCGCGCTGAAGGACGGCAAGGCGCCAGACGGAACAGAATTCAAAGCTGGAGACAACGTGACGGCCTTTTACGACACGTTGAATAAAGGCGACTTTGAGCTGAAGCAGACGGTGAAGTATCCGATCACCGAGGGTGATGATGGGAATAACGGCAAGAAGACGATTCCCCTGCAGGACTACTGGCCCACAGAGAAAGACGCAAACGGCAATGACGTCCCCGTGGATAGCGAGACGAACCCTCTGGGCTTCGCGGAGCTGGACGGCATCAGCATCGACTCCGCCACCGGCCAGATCTCCGGCACGGTGAAGGGCAGCGACGAGCACATCATCTTCGGGTATCTCGCCATCGGCAACGTCACCAACGTCAACGGCGTGACCCACACCGGCGGCAGCTACTTCAGCTGCGGCGACGGCGCCGGCGATCTGACCATCTCCATGCTGGGCGGCGCGCAGACGAAGCTGGGCCTGACCCACGTCAACGGCAGCCTGGCGCCCCAGCCCGATCCCAACGACCCGAACGCGGAGGTTCCGGAGCTGAGCCGGAAGGCCGAGATCGGCAGCGCCGGCGGGACCAAGCTGAACACCGGCGGTCTGGAGGGCTCCAACGTGGACCTGGCCACGGAGATCTCCGACATGATTACCACCCAGCGCGGCTACCAGGCCAACACCCGTATCATCACGGTAACGGATACCATGCTTGAAGAGCTGGTGAACATGAAGCGTTAACGGAATCACCCCCATCAATAAACGCCCGCCGGGGCGGGGAACGCCCCGGCGGGTCCAAGAAAGGCGGTTTGTCAGGATGATCCTTTTGACGAAAAGAAATCACGAGAAGTTTTTGGTGAACCATTTGCAGATTGAGTATATTGAGTGCATTCCCGAGTCGAAGGTGGTCATGATGAACCGGGACTATTATCTCGTTCGGGAGACCATGGAAGAGATTATTGATAAAATTGCAGAATACAACGCCAAGGTGCAGGATATCCATCGGGAGATTACCGTCACCGACCGGCGCTGAGACGATAAAGAAACTACACGCCGGAAGAGAGGTCCGATAACCCGGCGGATAGGGAGAGAACGTTATGAACCTAACATACCTCATCGGTTTGCTTGCCACGATCGGCGTCATGGTGGTCGGTATGGTCAGCAAGGTGATCATGGACCCCCAGTTCGAGATTCAGATCAACTTCAGAAATCTGATTAACTTCTTTGACCCTGCCAGTATTTTCATCACCATTGGATGTACCATCTTCGTGGTGCTGGCCAGCTTCCCGGTGTCCACCCTGAAAAATGTCCCCAAGCACTTCAAGACGGTGCTGCGGAACAAGCAGTTTGACCCCATGTTCTACATCGACCAGCTGGTGGAGCTGGCCCAGACCGCCCGAAAGAACGGCCTCCTCTCCCTGGAGGAGAAGGCCAACGCCCAGGACGACCCCTTCTTCAAGCAGGCCATCATGCTGGTGGTGGACGCCTACGACGCCGACAAGATCCGGGGCATCCTGGAAACCGACATTGAGAATATGTCCGCCCGGCATGAGAGCGCCGCCGGGATGTACGACAAGGCCTCCTCCGTGGCCCCCGCCTTCGGCATGGTGGGTACGCTGGTGGGCCTGATCAACATGCTCAAAGGCATGGACCTGGAAGGCGGCGCCGGTTCCCTGGGTTCCGACATGGGTACCGCCCTGATCACCACCCTGTACGGCTGTATCCTGGCCCACGTGCTCTTCGGGCCCGTGGCCACGATCCTGCGCCAGCGGGACGAGGAGGAGGTCCTCTGCAAGATGATTATTGTGGAGGGCGTCATGTCCATTCAGGCCGGTGAGAACCCCAAGTTCCTGCGGGAGCGGCTGCTGACCTATATGGCCCAGAAGCAGCGGGATATGTCCGAGGGCGGCGGAAAGAAGGGCAAGGGCGCCGCCGCGGAGGAGTGAGCGCCGGAAAGGAGATGAGCTGCTGTGAAGATGAAGAAAAAGGGCGGAGGCGGCGGTGGAGCCAACTGGATGGACACCTACGGCGACATGGTGACGCTGCTGCTGTGCTTCTTTGTGCTGCTCTACTCTATGTCCACCATCAGTGAGGAGAACTGGAAGGCGCTGGTTATGAGCTTCAACCCCTCGGCGGTGATGGAGCTCTCGGAGGTTGACCCCGTTGGAAACGAGGGCCCGATCTCGGACCCGGTGGAAGACGGCATTGGTCTGGATCAGGGACTTTCCCAGACGGAGATTGACGCGGAGATCGAGCAGCTCTATCAGATGCTGCAGGAATACGTGGCCGAGCAGGGGGCGGAGAGCAACATCGCCGTCACCAAGGGCGAGGGCATGGTCTATATCTCCTTCGGCCAGGCGGTGTTCTTTGACGGCAACAGCTCCACCCTGCGCCAATCGGCCTATCCGATTCTGGATACCGTCAGCGATATGCTCAGCCAGGTGGCCGGAGCCATTGACGAGGTGCGGGTGCTGGGCCACACGGCGCAGGACAAAGCGCAGCCCAACAACGTGAAGAATGACCGGACGCTGTCCAGTATGCGGGCCACCAACGTGGTGATCTACGTGCAGGAGCACAGCGCCGTGGACCCGGCCCGGCTGATCAGCGAGGGCATCGGCCAGTGGCGGCCGGTGGGCGACAACAAGACGGCGGAGGGCCGCGCCCAGAACCGCCGGGTTGAGATGATTATCAGCGGCCGGAATTTGGAGCAGGAGCTCATGGGTCAAGGCGGCATTCAGCAGTATGTGACGACAGAAAGCCTGACGACGGATTGAAACTTTAAACCAGGCCGTGGGTCCCGGCAGGGAGGCCGGGGGCGCAGCTAGTGGGAGGATTTCATGGCAGAAGTATTATCACAAAGTCAAATTGATGCTCTGCTGAATGCCGTACGGAGCGGGGAAAAGGACCTGGACAAGTCCACGGAGAGCACCCAGGAGAAGAAGTGGCGGAAGTATGACTTCAGCAGTCCTCAGAAGTTTACCAAGGACCGCATCAAAATGCTCAACGGCATTTTTGACAACTACTCCCGCGTCATTCGCTCCCGGATCAACGCCCGGCTCCGCACCAACTGCGAGATTACGGTGGAGAGCATTGAAGAGCAGCGGTATTACGAGTTTTCCAACGCCCTGACGGAGGGCGATGTGCTGGGACTGGTGGAGGTCACCTACAAGGAACAGATCCAGGAGATCCCGCTGTTGTTCTACCTGTCCACGGTGACAGCCCTGAGTATGATGGACCGGATGATGGGCGGCGAGGGATCGGAGGGAATTGAGATTGACTCCGATTACAGCTACACGGAAGTGGAGCTCCAGCTCTATGAGGATCTGGCCCGGGACATGGTCTCGGTGATGGACAGCAGCTGGGAAAACTACATTCCGCTGCAGTTCACCTATGAAAAAACCGACGTGAACCCCACCCTCAGCCAGATCATCGGCGTGGATGAGACGGTCATCATCGTGGACATGAAGATCCAATTCCCGGATCTGGAGGGACGGATGAGCATCTGTCTGCCGGGGGAGATGCTGACCACGATCTTCGCGGAGATGAGCCGGGAGAACCCCGGGCACCGGGTTCAGGCGGAGAATAAATCCGAGGAGATCTTCGACAAGCTGCGGGATTCTGATTTGGAGATTGTGGCGGAGCTGGGCGAGGCCCGGCTGTCGCTGAGCGATGTGTTCCATCTGAGTGTGGGCGATGTGATTGACCTTGGCAAGCCGAAGGAATCTCCGGTGTACCTGGAGATCGGAGGCTATCAGTGGTTTACCGGCCGGATAGGCACACACAAGAAAAGTATGGCTGTCAAGATAGATGAAGTATGCTATCAGGCCGAGCAAAGGAGCGAATAGACGGTATGGAGAAAGAATTGTTCAGCCCAATGCAAATCGACGCCCTGGGCGAGATGATGAACATCAGCCTTGGCTCCTCCGCAACGGCGGTTTCCAATATGCTGGATCACCGGGTGGATATCACCACCCCCAAGGTCACGGTGGTGCCCATTGACGAGTTCACCATCGGCAACCTGGAGCCTGCCATCGGTGTGGAAATCAAGTATGTGGAGGGCCTGGACGGCAGCAATATCATGCTGCTGCGCCGCAGTGACGTCAAGGTGATCGTGGATATCCTCATGGGCAGTGAGACGCCGGATGAGGAGTTCGAGCTCAACGAGCTGACGATCAGCGCCGTGTGCGAGGTCATGAACCAGATGATGGGCGCGGCCGCCACGGCGATGTCGGATTTCCTGGGATTCCCAGTGAACATCTCGACGCCCTCCTCCTTCGAGCTGGAGGATCTGCCCGACTTCAAAAGGGAGCACCTGCCCCAGGGCACGGAGACCCTGGTGGTGGTGCGGTTCGCCCTGAAGATTGAAGACGCGCTGGAGAGCGAGTTCATGAACATCCTGAGCGTGGAGCTGTCCCGGAAGATCCTGGCAGGCCTGGGAATGGGCGACGACGGAGGTCTGGCAGAGGAGCCCGCGCCCGCACCCGCCCCGGCTCCGGAACCGGCGCCCGCCGCTTCCTCCGGCGGGGACCACAAGATGAGCCAGGAGGAGATCGAGGCGATGCTGGCCGGCGGCGGAGCCGCTCCGGCTCCGGAACCGGCGCCTGCCGCCTCCTCCGGCGGGGATCACAAGATGACCCAGGAGGAGATCGAGGCGATGCTGGCCGGCGGCGGGGCCGCTCCGGCTCCGGAACCGGCGCCTGCCGCCTCCTCCGGCGGGGAGCACAAGATGAGCCAGGAGGAGATCGAGGCGATGCTGGCCGGCGGCGCGGCTGCCGCTCCTCCGCCTCCGCCCCCGCAGCCCCAGCAGCCCCCGGTGCAGCCGCCCATGCAGCCGCCGGTCCCCCCGGCCATGCCGGAGGGTGCGCAGCCCTACGCCAACGGCTACATGAACTATCCGCCCATGTATTACCCCTACCCCTATCCGCCCCAGCCCCCTGCCCAGGTGGCGCCGGACCCCAAGGTGATTCCCACCCAGCCGGTTCCCATGAAGGAGCTGGAGGCCATGCAGTCCCTGGGGAAGGAGCAGGCAGAGAACCTGGAGCTCATCATGGAGGTTCCCCTGCAGGTGACGGTGGAGATCGGCCGGACACAGCGGAAGGTGCAGGACATTTTGGAGTACACCAAGGGCTCCCTGGTGGTTCTGGACAAACTGGCCGGCGATCAGGTGGACCTGTTCGTCAACGGAAAGTGTATCGCGCGAGGCGATGTTGTGGTGATCGACGACAATTTCGGTGTCCGAATCACAGAGATTGTTCAAAAGCCCGCCTTGGAAGCGCTTGCCAAGAAATAACATATACTCAGAGAGAACCTCAAATTGTAATTTGAATTGAAAAGGATGGATTACAACAATGGCTAAGAAGATTCTTTGTGTGGACGACGCCGCCTTTATGCGGAAGATGATCATGGACACCCTGAGCAAGAACGGTTACACGGAGCTGTTTGAGGCCGTGGACGGCGCGGACGCCGTGGAGAAGTTCGGCGAGATCGGCCCGGATCTGGTCATCATGGATATCACGATGCCCAACATGGACGGCCTGGAGGCCCTGAAGGCCATCCGTGCCAAGGACGGCAACGCCAACGTGGTCATGTGCTCCGCCATGGGCCAGGAGAGCATGGTTATGGACGCGGTGCGTTCCGGCGCCAAGGACTTCATCGTCAAGCCCTTCAAGCCTGACCGCGTGCTGAAGACGGTGACCAATATCCTGGGCACGCCCTGATGCTGGAGGACGGGAATCCCTGGCTGTCAATTCTGTGGATGCTCTTCTGCGTTGTGCTGATTACCGGCGCGGCCTATTGGTTTACCCGCCGGGTGGTTGGCAGAGGAGGCCTGGGGGCCCTTGGAAAAGGGCGGGGCCGGCAGATGGAGCTCCTGGACCAGCTTCCCGTGGGACGGGAACAGCGGCTGGTAATGGTACGGGCGGGGGAGCGGTTCTTCCTCCTGGGCATTACGGCCGGAGAGATCTCCGCCCTGGCGGAGTTCACAGCGGAAGAGGCCGCCCTGTGGCAGCAGGAACAGGTGGAGCAGCCGCCCGCCCCCAGCTTTCGGGAGGCGCTGCAGATCACACTGAAGAACAAAGGGCGGAGGTGAGACAGCCATGGGAACGGCAATTCCAGAGGGATTGATCAGCATCAACGGGGATAGTGTGCAGGTTCTGGAGATTTTGTTCCTGACCACGATGATCACGCTCCTGCCCTCCCTGCTGGTGATGATGACATCCTTCACCAGGTATGTCATCTCCTTCTCCTTTCTCCGCACGGCCCTGGGCACCCAGCAGACGCCGCCCAATACGGTGCTGGTGGGCTTGGCCCTGTTCCTGACACTCTTCACCATGGGGCCCACCTTTGACCGCATCCGGACAGAGGCCTGGGAGCCCTATACAGAGGAGCTGATCACCCAAACGGAGTTTTTGGAGACGGCCGCGGTGCCCCTGAAGGAGTTCATGCTCGCGAACACCCAGCAGAGCACGCTGCGGATGTTCTGCGACCTGGCCAAAGTGGAGGTGCCGGATACCAGCATTGACATGGACACGGGGCTGGAGCTGCCCCTGCGGATCATTGTGCCGTCGTTCATGACCTGTGAGCTGAAGAGAGCCTTTGAGATCGGATTTTTGCTGTGCATCCCCTTCATGCTGATTGACATTGTGGTGTCTTCCACGCTGATGTCCATGGGTATGATTATGCTGCCGCCGTCCATGATCTCCATGCCCTTTAAGCTGCTGCTGTTTGTAACGCTGAACGGCTGGGAGATGCTGTTCACCAGCTTGGTTCGGGGCGTCTACTAGCGGGCCGGTGAGCGGTTTTTTGGAAGGAGGACGAAAAGATGACGACGTCTGCGGTTTCAGATGTTTTGCGGGACGCCGTGCTTGTGGTCCTCCGGATCAGCGCGCCCATGCTGCTTTTGAGTATGCTGGTGGGAGTGCTCGTGGCCATTTTTCAGGCGGTGACGCAGATCCATGAGCAGACCATCGGCTTTGTGCTGAAGCTGGTGGTGATTGTGGTGCTGCTGCTGCTTGGCGGCGGCTGGATGCTGGAGAATCTCCAGGATTTTTCCCGGGAGATCTTCGCGCTGATTGCCGCCTAGCCGGGAGAGGACGAAGATGGATTGGACGGCGCTGACGCTGTTTCTCTTTGTAACGGCCCGGATGAGCGGCTTTGTACTGATGAATCCCATTCTGGGCCGAAGGAACCTGCCGGGAATCTTCCGCAGCGGGTTCGCGTTGACCCTATCGGTATTTGTGTTTTCCATCACGGACCAGACGGTGGCGGTCCCGGGCGGGCTGGCCGAGATGGCCGTGCGGCTTTTGCTGGAGCTGGCTTTGGGCGCGGCCCTGGGCATGGTGATGGAGTTCTTCTTTTATATCCCGCAGCTGGCGGGACAGGTGGTGGATACCCAGATGGGTATGACCATGAACCAGATCTATGACGCGGGCGCCCAGGCGAATCTGTCGGTGACGGGTATGCTGCTGAACACGCTGATGATGCTGCTGTTCTTCGCCGCCGGGGGGCACCACACGCTCCTTCGGATTCTGATGACCTCCAGCGAGATCGTCCCCTTCGGGACCGTGAGCCTGGGGCAGAACCTGGCCGGCGCCGCGCTGGAGCTGTTTGTGGAGTGTACGGTGCTGGCGGTGAAGCTGAGTATGCCGATTCTGGCGGCGGAGCTGATGGGCCAGCTGGGCATGGGGGTTTTGATGAAGGTCATTCCCCAGATCAATATTTTCGCCATCAACATTGATTTGAAGGTGCTGATCGGTTTGGCGCTGCTGCTGCTTCTGATCGCACCCATGAGTGAGTTCCTCCTGTCGGCGGAGGGCCGGATGCTGGACAGTCTGCGCCTGATTTTGCAGCAGACCGCCGGGTAACGGCAGAGAAGAGACGGGCCTAAAGGGGGGATGACGCGTGGCCGAGGGTTCTAAGACCGAAAAAGCAACACCAAAAAAGCGAAGAGACGAGCGAAAGAAAGGCCATGTGTTCATGAGCCAGGACGCCGTAGCTGTGGTGACGCTGATCGGCTCTACTGCGATGCTGGTTGCCCTGGCGGGCAACATCATGGAGCAGTTGTCCTCTTTTGTGGTTTATTGTATTTCCGCCTGCACCGGTCCCATCGGGCAGGTGAGCGGCAGTCTGCCGGAACTGGGCCGGCAAGCGGCCCTGGTACTGGCCAAAACAGCGCTGCCGCTGTGCTTGGTAACGGCGCTGTGCGCCATTTTGGGAACCTTCGCCCAGACCAGAATGCTGGTCAGCGGCGAGTTGATGAAGCCAAAATTCAGCCGGCTGAATCCCCTGGAGGGATTCAAGAAGCTGTTTTCCCTGAAGAGCGTCGTGGAGGCGCTGAAGGGGATTTTGAAGATCACGATCCTGCTGATTATCATCTATTTCAGCCTGTCGGATTCCTTTCAGGAGAGCGCCAAGTATCTCTATACAGACCTGGACGCCGCCGGGCGGCACGTCTTTGAGGTCAGCAAGAACATGGTGATCCGGATCATCATTGCGTTCATTGCCCTGGCGGCGGGAGACTTCCTCTATCAGTGGTGGGACTACGAGCGCCAGATGCGCATGAGCAAGCAGGAGATCAAGGAGGAGTATAAACAGACCGAGGGCGACCCTCAGGTCAAGGGCAAGATCAAGGAGATCCAGCGCCGCCGGGCCATGAGCCGCATGATGCAGCAGGTGCCCGACGCGGATGTGGTCATCCGAAACCCCACCCACTTCGCGGTGGCGCTGCGGTATAAACCGGAGCGGGACAGCGCGCCGGTGGTGCTGGCCAAGGGCCAGGACGAACTGGCCATGCGGATCGTGAAGAAGGCGGAGGAGCACAAGGTGGCGGTTATTGAAAATGTCCCCCTGGCCCGTGCCCTCTATGCCCAGACAGAGCTGAACCGGGAGATCCCGCCGGACCTGTACGGCCCGGTAGCGGAGGTCCTGGTGTATATCTTCCGTTTGAATGAGAAAAAGCAAATTGTACGATAACAGATTCCATCCCGCCCCAGGGGCGGCAAATCAGGTCCCTGAGCGGACAGGAGGCAGTATGATTCAGGAAGGAGGCAGCGTATGAAGCGGATTTTGAATAACGCGATTGCGCTGGCTGTCGTTGTCATCGTTCTCTTCCTGATTATTCCTCTGCCTACCCAGCTGCTGGACATTCTGCTGGTGACCAACATCGGACTCTCCATCATGATTCTGATGATCACCATGAATATTTCGGACGCGCTGGAGTTTTCCATCTTCCCCTCGCTGCTGCTGGTGACGACGCTGTTCCGACTGGGACTGAACGTCTCCAGTACCCGGATGATCCTGCGCGACGGCTACGCCGGTTCGGTCATCCAGAATTTCGGCAACATGATTACCGGCGGCAATATCGTCATCGGCGTGGTGATCTTCCTGATCATTGTGCTGGTGCAGTTCATCGTCATTACCAAGGGCGCGGAGCGCGTGGCCGAGGTGGCCGCCCGCTTCACCCTGGACGCCATGCCCGGCAAGCAGATGGCCATTGACGCCGATCTGAGCTCCGGCCTCATTGATGAGCAGCAGGCCCGGGAGCGGCGCCACAAGATCCAGAAGGAAGCCGACTTCTACGGCGCTATGGACGGCGCCACCAAGATCGTCAAGGGCGACGCCGTGATGAGCTTGATCATCACCATGATCAACTTCGTCGGCGGTGTGCTCATCGGCATCCTCATCAACGGCGGACAGTTTACCGACGTGCTGTCCACCTACTCCATCGTCACCATCGGCGACGGCCTGGTTTCCCAGCTGCCGGCACTGATGATCTCCACCGCCACCGGCATGATCGTGACCCGGTCCGTGTCCGAGGGCAGCCTGAACAAGGACGTAGTGGCCCAGTTCAAGGCGCAGCCCCGGGCCATTATGACCACCGGCGTGATTCTGCTGATTCTGGCGGCCATTCCCGGGACGCCCCACCTGGCCCTGGCCATCGGCGGCGGCGTGCTGCTGCTGGGCGGGTCTTTCATCAGCCGGAGTATGAACCGGGAGCGGGCCCAGGCGGAGGCCCAGCAGGCCGCCGCAGCGGAGGCCGAGCAGGTTTCGGAGACCAGCGCGCCCAGCGAGAGCGATTACTACAAGGACATCAACAACGTCTATTCCCTGCTGGCGGTGGAGCCCGTGGAGATGGAATTCGGCTACAGCCTGATCCCCATGGTGGACGAGAGCCACGGCGGCCGTCTCATCAGCCGCATCGTGATTTTCCGCCGGCAGTATGCCCAGGACATGGGCTTTGTGTTCCCCTCCATCCGCCTTCATGACGCCTCCTCCCTGGGCACGAATCAGTATGTGATCCGGATTCGCGGCGAGGAGGTGGCCCGGGGCGAGATCCTGGTGGACTACTACCTGGCGCTGGAGCCCTCCAATCCCCTGGGCGAGATCGACGGCATTGAGACCATCGAGCCCGCCTACGGCATTCCCTCCCGCTGGATTCTTCCCGAGAACAAGGAGATGGCGGAGATTTACGGCTACAACGTCATTGACCCCCTGTCCGTCATGCTGACCCATCTGTCGGAGACGATCCGCAAGCACGCCTACGAGCTTTTGAACCGGGCGGAGACCATCCAGCTGGTGGAGAACCTGAAGAAAACGGAGCCGGAGCTGGTGGAGGAGGTCATTCCCAATGTGGTATCCTACAGCGTGCTGGAGAAGGTTCTGCGGAGCCTTTTGAAGGAGGGCGTGCCCATCAAGGACCTGGGCATCATCCTGGAGACCCTGGCGGACAACATCGCCCAGGGCCGGGACGTGGAGTCCGCCATCGAGCAGATCCGCGGCGCCCTGGCCCGGACCATTACCCGCCGGTTCTGCGAGGACGGACAGCTGCGGGTGGTCACCCTGGACGCCGAGGTGGAGAAGCGGATCATCGGCTCCCTCACCCGCAACGAGCAGGGCGTGTACCTGGCCATGGGGCCGGAGCTCATGCAGTCGATCATCTCCCAGCTGGCGGAGCACCTGAAGAAGTTCGGCGACCTGTCCCAGACGCCCATTGTCCTGGTCAGCCAGGTGATTCGCGGGTACTTCAGCAAGATGCTGGGGCAGTTCTATCCCAATGTCTACGTGCTGTCCTTTAACGAGATCAGCAGCAATGTGCAGATTCAGGCCATCGGCAACATCACCATGGAGGCGCAGCCGGCCGCGGAGCGAAGGGCGGTGGGCAGGTGAACGGAACGGCGGTTCAGCACAGGTATACCGAGCAGGAGATTGAACAGATCGAGACGCCGGAGCTCCTGCGGCTCTACAAGGAGACCGGCGACGAGACGCTGAAATGGCCGCTGGTGCTCCGCTATGAGGGGCTGATCAAGAGCGCGGCCATGCAGATCCGGGGCGTCTACAGCAGCTTTGCCCAGGTGGACGACATCATCAACGAGGGCATCCTGACGCTGCTGGAGGCGGTAGACAAGTACGACCTGGACAAGGGCGTGAAGTTTGAGACCTATGTCTCCAAGCGTATTCGCGGCATGATCATTGACCTGGCCCGGAAGCAGGATTGGATGCCCCGAGGCGTCCGCCAGCGGGCGCGGGAGATTGACACGGCCGCAGCGGAGCTCTCCGCCGCCCTGGGCCGGTATCCCACGGAGTCGGAGATGGCCGAGTGGCTGGGAATCTCTGCGGAGCGCTACCAGCGGGACATGGCCAATATCGCCCTGAGCAACGTGCTGTCCCTGGATGCCCTGATGGACAACCGGGAGCCGGACGGCTACCAGTTCGAGGTGCCCTCCGAGGACGTTCAGAACCAGCCGGAGGCGGTTTTGCAGGAGCGGGAGCTCCAGCGGGCGCTGGCGGCAGGCATTGCCGGGCTCCGGGAGAATGAGCAGATTGTGCTCTCCCTGTACTATGAGAAGCATTTGCAGCTGAAGGAGATCGCTCAGGTCATGGACCTCAGCCCCCCCCGCATCTCCCAGATTCACGCGCGGGCCATCCAGAAGCTGCGGAATTACATGGAAGCGTATTTGAAGGACGAACTCTAAGAGGAGCATAAGGAGAAGCGTATGTTCAAGGGCTTTTACAATCTGACCTCCGCGATGCTGACCCATCAGCATAATCTGAATGTGATCGCCAACAATATGGTGAATATTTCCACCTCCGGCTACAAGCAGGACCGCTATGTGGCCACCACCTTTGACGAGGTCATGTTCAGCCGGGTGGGCAACAAGTACAACACCGGTCCGGAGATTGGACAGCAGAGCTTCATCCGGGCCGCCAGCGATATCTACACGGACTACAGCCAGGGAATCCCGGAGCACACGGGGATGGCGCTGGACTTCGCCATCCAGGGGGACGGCTTCTTTGCGGTTCGGAACCCGGACGGCGAGGTGGCCTATACCCGGATGGGCAACTTCACCCTGGATGAGGAGGGTTACCTGTGCCTGCCGGGATTTGGACAGGTGCTGAGCCCCCAGAACAACCCCATCTACCTGGGAACCGATAAGATCCACGGGGACAGCCAGGGCATCCTCTACTACGATGAGGACGGTAGCACCTTGGCCCAGCTGGGCGTGTTCACCTTTGCGGACACCGCCGAGCTGGAGCGGGACGACCGGGGGCTGTTCTTCAGCCAGGGCGGCGCGCCGGAGCAGGCCCAGTCCCCCGGCGTGCTCAACAAGTACCTGGAGCGGTCCAACACGGACATGATCAAGCAGATGACGGAGATGATTACCTTCCAGCGTTCTTTGCAGAGCGCCGCCCAGGTCTCTGGCATGTATGACCAGATGATGTCCAGAATTACCACTGAAATCGGCCGGATGTAAATGAAGATGCCGCCCCCCGCGCATGAACGCCGGGCGGGACGGCCGGATTCCAAGGAGGAGTATATGAACCAGTCCTTTTTTATCGGCGCGGTGGGCGCCCACCAGCAGCTCAAGCGGCTGGCGGTTCAGGGAAACAACATTGCCAACGTGAACACCTACGCCTTCAAGGCGGACAAAGGCCGGTTCGCGGCGCTGATGTACGACGGCGTGAAGAATACGGAGGAGGCGATGGTGCCGACCGGCGTGGGCGCCGCGCTGCGGAACACCGACACAGACTTTACGCCGGGCGCTGCGGCGGACACCGGCCGTCCTCAGGACTATATGATCGGGGGAGAGGGCTTCTTCGCGCTGGTGGATCTGGTCACCGGTGAGGTGAGCCTGACCCGGAACGGCGCGTTCTCCATGGCCTCTCTGGAGCGGGCCAGCGAGGAGGTGGACGCCTACGGCAACCCCATCATGGAGCATATCTACTATCTCTCCGACGGCAACGGCCGCTTTGTGCTCAGCAGCAGCGGCAGCATGATCGAGATGACGGACCCCAATGAAGAGCAGGATGTGGGCGTCTTCGACTATATCAACTACAACGGCATGGAGAAGATCGGCAGCACCCGGTTCCTGGCTGTGGACAAGAACGGCGGACTGCGGCAGGGAACCAGTCCGGTGATCCACCGGGCGCTGGAGATGTCCAACACGGACCTGGCGGAGGAGATGACGAAGGTCATCGAGTCCCAGAGGGCCTATGGCATGGCGCTGAAGATGGTGCAGACCTCGGACGAGATTGAGGCCACCATCAACAATCTGCGCGGCTGAGCGGGCTGACAGCGCCGGAGGGAGGAAAATCAAACCAGGGCGGCCAAACCGCGCGGCGCGGGCGGGGCCCTTTCGGAGGCGCCGCGCTGGTTTGCTGATAAAGGGGGAGAGATATGGAAATCAAGGATTACAATCAGCTGAGTTCCCTGGAGCTGGACACGCTCCGGGAGATCGGCAGCATCGGCACGGGGAACGCGGCCACGGCGCTGTCCTCGCTGATTGGAGAGGCGGTGCGTATCCAGCTGCCGGAGGTCCGGATCATGGGCTACAACGAGGCCATTGATTGGATCGGCGGCCCGGAGGAGATCACCGCCGGCGTCCTGGTGGGCATGAGCGGACAGATCAACGGGATCATGCTCTCGGTGCAGCAGCTGGACTTTGTGAACCTGGTGCTGGGGAACATGATGGGAACCAGCATCCAGGACTACATGGAGCTCGGCGAGATTGAGCGCTCGGCCCTGGTAGAGGTGGGCAACATCATGATTTCCACCTTCATCAGCGCTCTGAGCGGCCTGGCGGGCATCCAGATCAGTTTGACGGTGCCGGCGTTTACGGTGGATATGCAGGGAGCCATTATGACGGTTCCCATGGCGGCCTATGGAGGGCAGTCGGACTATATCATGACCATTGGAGGCAATTTTGTCTGCCAGGGGAAAGAGGTGCCCTGCCGGCTGCTGCTGTCTCCGGATATCCGGTCTTTGAACGTGCTTTTGCGGAAGCTGGGCGTCAGCGGTCAGTGAGTTACCAGAGTATATAGAGTGTAAAGGAAGTCAGGCGGTTAGCAGTGGAGACAAAAATCACGATTGGCATCGCAGATATGAAGATGGCGAAGGACAATGGCGTATTGATCACCTACGCCTTGGGCTCCTGCATTGGGATTTGCCTGCATGACCCCAAGATCAGGCTGGGCGCCATGGTCCACATTATGCTTCCGCTCAACATGGAAGAGGGCCGGAAGAATACCATGAAATACGCTGATACCGGAATTCGTGAGACCTTGCGGCAGATGGAGGCAAAGGGCGCGTCCCGGGCCCGGATCACCGCGAAGATCGCCGGCGGCGCGAAGATGTTTGAAATGGGCGGCGGCACCCTGGGAAATATTGGGCAGCGCAATATTGAGAGCGTACATATGCACCTGAAACGAGAGGGCATCCGGCTGCTGAAGGAGGATGTCGGCGGGTCCGTGGCCCGGACGCTGCTGTTCGATGTGGCCAGCGGCACAGGGTGTGTCCGGAGCTACGGGAGACCGGAGCTGATTATTTAAAAGGGAAACAAATGTTGGAAGGAGTGTTCGGAAGATGCTGGAAGAGGATAAGAGAGGGATACTGCTGGAGTCCGGCACCAATGAGATTGAGGTGATGGAGTTCACCATCAACGGCAATCTCTATGGCATCAATGTGGCCAAGGTGAAAGAGATCATTGTGTCCGCGCCGGTGAAGCCCATGCCCCATTCGCACCCCGCAGTGGAGGGAATCTTCAAGCCCCGGGATCTGGTCATCACGGTGGTGGATCTGCCCAAGTATCTGATGGGCGTCAAGGGGGAGGAAGGCCCCAAGGATCTGTTTATCGTGACCAATTTCAACAAGATGAACATTGCCTTCCGTGTACATACCGTGGTGGGGATCAGCCGGATCTCCTGGAAGGACATCCAGCGGCCGGACAAGACGGTCTCCGGCGGCAGCGAGGGCGTGGCCACGGGCATCGCCCACTGCGACGGCGAGCTGGTGACGATTCTGGACTTTGAGAAGATCGTGGCGGAAATCGCCCCGGAGACCAGCATCCAGCTCTCGGAGATTGACCAGCTGGGCCACCGGGAGCGGCGGGACGCCGGCGTTCTGGTGGCGGAGGACTCGATCCTCCTGAGCAAGATGATCGAGGAGGCCCTGCACAAGTCGGGCTATGTCAACACCCGGATGTTCCCCAACGGTCAGGAGCTCTGGAACCACCTGAACGAGATCCGGAACAACCGGCAGCGGCTGGCGGACGAGGCCTCCGTGATCATTACGGACATTGAGATGCCCCAGATGGACGGCCACCGCCTGACGAAGCTGGTGAAGGACGACAAGGACTTCCGGGAGATTCCCCTGATTATCTTCTCCTCCCTGATTACGGAGGAGATGCGCCGGAAGGGCAAGGAATTAGGTGCGGACGAGCAGATGAGCAAGCCGGAGATTGGCCATTTAGTGAGGGTGATTGACCAGCTGCTGGCCGATAAGTAGGCTTGAGGAGAGGCGTATGAGCAATAAGTACATTGTCAGGCAGCCCATTAAGGATCGGGACGGGCGGGTCCTGGGAAACGAGATTCTCTACTATGGGGCGAACCTTCCCTTCAGCAAGGACCCGGACGCCAATGAGTTTGCCGCGGCAGATACGATTTATAACTTCCTGACCCACAACGGCAAGAAGGTGCTGAAGGGCTCTTTGAGCTTCATGACCTTTACGCCCATGCTTCTGATGAAGCGGACCCCCAAGCTCTTTGACAAGTCGGAGCTGGTGATCCAGATTGACGACAGCGTCATCATTCATCCGCTGTCCATGCACTTTGTGCAGCAGTTCGCCCAGGAGGGCTACCAGATCGCGGTGAATGAGTTCCAGTTCGCGCCCCGGTATCTGGCGCTGCTGGACAGCATCGACTACATCAAGATCAACGTCGGGCACACCAAGGGCGACGCCATGCACAACATCATCGAGGTGGCCCACAGCATGAACAAGAGCTGTATTGTCACGGGGATTGAGACGGAGGAGCAGTACCAGACCGCCATTGCCCAGGAGGCGGACGCACTGGAGGGTACCTACGTGGCGGAGAAGCTGACCACCAAGGCCCACAGCAGCAGCTACCTGCAGAGCAATTTCTTCCGTCTGATGGTGGCGCTGTCCCAGGATACGCCGAACGTGGAGGAGGTCGAGCAGCTGATCTCCCTGGATGCCGGCCTGAGCTACGCCGTTTTGAAGATGGCCAACTCCGTGTATTTTGCCCTGCGGCACCGGGCCACCACCATCCACCAGGCCGTGATGGCCCTGGGCTTGGGGCAGCTGCGGCAGTGGGTGTACTTGCTCAGCGCCAGCAGTATGGACAATGAGATGGAGGAGGGGACGGAGGAGTTCCTGAAGCTCTCCTTCATGCGGGCGAATTTCTGCAGCGAGCTGATGAAGTTCGCCAAGGATATCCCCATTTCCCGGTCGGACGCCTACCTGATGGGCATGTTCTCCACCTTGAACCATCTGATCGACGCGCCCATGGAGGAGATTCTGGCGGAGCTTCCGGTGACGGAGGACATCAAGGCGGCGCTGCTGCGGAAGGAAGGCCGCTGCGGCAAGCTGTTTGCACTGCTGCTGAGCTATGAGGCGGCGGACTGGAACTCCATCAACACGCTGGCGGAGGAGCTGGGCATTCCCAGCGAGGTGCTGACCAATGTGTATTTTGTCTGCATGGAGAACGTCAACGTTCTCTGGGAGCAGCTGACCAGCCCCTACCAGGCGGAAGAGACCGCGCAGCAGACTACTTAAAAGAGAAAGACCGGCCTCGGCACATGTTGGAGCTGTTGACAAAGTGCCTGAAATAAAGAGACAAGGGAGATTTCAAGCAAGAAAAAAGATGCCTTTCGGCATCACACTGAGTATTTAATCATTCTTTTGAGGTTCAAGGCCGCGGCGGAAAGGAGACAGTGGTCCTCCGCTGCCTCTAAACCTCGCCGCAGGAGACGCGTCAGGTTGTGTCC
>JAAWIL010000167.1 GCA_022796315.1 Oscillibacter sp.
CCTTGCCATCCGTCAGGATGCCTGCGGATTTTTGCCTTGCAGGGCAAAAAATCCACTCGCCAATCCATACACGTCGAGATTTTAAACAGGCTCTAAGCGCCCTCACAGCCGCCGCGTCAATTTTCCCGGACCTCTGTCCGGGGTTCCACGGAAACATTCCCGGTCCGGCGGGAACGTCCCCCGCCCCTCTCAGGTCCCGTCCTCCGGGGCCGCCGGCTTGCCTGTCCCAAGCGCCTCCAGGGCCTCCGGCGTGTCCACGTCCTGCAGCTCCTCCGCTGGGACCTCCACCAGCGTCAAGCACGCCTCATGGCGGCGGATGACCGTGTTCCCGCCCTGGTCCTCCCTCAGCTCCAGCAGCTCCGGAAAGAAGCGGGCGGGAAAAATGCAGGGATTCCCCCGGACGCCGCCGTGGCCCAGGGCCGCGATGGTCTCCGGGCGCGCCTGCCAGCGGCGGACCAGGGCCTCCACGCTCTCCCTCCGGAGGAGGGGCTGGTCAGAGACCAGGAAGCACACGGCGCCGCAGTCCAGCAGCCCGGCGAGGCCCAGCGCAATGGTGTGGCTGATGCCGTACTCCGGGTGGGGATTCTCCACAGCCCGGAACCCAAAGCGCCAGGCCAGCTCCCACACCTCCGGGTACTGGCTCACCACGGCCACCTGTCCGAACAGCTCCCGGGGCACCGCCTCCAGGGCCCGACGGATCAGGCTCCGGCCCTCCAGCTCTGCCGCCAGCTTGTTGCTCCCAAACCGCCGGGCGTTTCCCGCCGCCATGACAACGCATCCCAGTTGTTCCATGAACCCACCGCCTTTTCCTCTGGCCCGGGACGGCCGGAGTACCGTCCTCAGTCTACCAGCATAGTATATCCCTTTTCCGGAAAATTCTCAACACAAAGGGAGGAACCCATATGAACAGCAGTGTCGGCAAGAGCATCCCCCGCGTGGACGCCTTTGACAAGGTCACCGGCCGGGCCAAATATACCGACGATCTCTGCGGCCAGGAGGCCCTGGTGGTGAAGATCTGCCACGCCGGAGTGGCCCACGGCCTCGTGAACTCCATCGACACCGCCGCTGCGGAGGCGATCCCCGGCGTGGTCAAAGTCCTCACCTGCTTTGACGTCCCGGAGCGCCCCTTCCCCACCGCGGGCCACCCCTGGTCCACGGACCCCGCCCACCAGGACGTGGCGGACCGCCTGCTGCTGAACCGGCATGTCCGCTATTGGGGCGACGACATTGCTGTGGTCATCGCCGAGGACGAGGTGTCCGCCGCCCAGGGCGTCCGGGCTCTGAAGGTGGAATACGAGGAACTGCCCTTCGTGCTGGACGTACAGAAGGCCATGGAGGAGGGTGCGCCCCGGCTCCACGAGGCATTTCCCAATAACGTCCTGGCCCACACCAGTCTCCGCCGGGGGGACTACGAGGCCGCCCGGCAGGAGCCGGGCCTGATCCGGGTGGAGGGGTGGTACGACACCCCCACAGTCCAGCACTGCCACATCGAAAATCACGGCTGCTTCGCCTACGAGGAGGCCGGGCGCATGGTGGTGGTGACCTCCACCCAGATTCCCCACATCATCCGCCGGGTGGTGGGACAGGCCCTGGGTCTTCCCTGGGGGAAGGTCCGCGTGATCAAGCCCTACATCGGCGGCGGCTTCGGCAACAAGCAGGACGCCCTGTATGAGCCCCTGTGCGCCTGGTGCAGCCGGCAGGTGGGCGGGCGGCTGGTGAAGCTGGAGTGCAGCCGGGAGGAGACCTTCATCTCCAACCGGGTCCGCCACGCCATCCGCACCCATATCATCTCCTACGTCCGCCCCGACGGCACCCTGGCCGCCCGAAAGATCGAGTGCTTCTCCAACCAGGGGGCCTACGCCTCCCACGGCCACGGCGTTGTGGCCAAGGGTATGAACGCCTTCCCCCAGCTCTACCCCTGCCCCAACGTGGAGGGGGACTGCTGGACCGTGTACACCAACCGCCCCGCCGCCGGAGCCATGCGGGGCTACGGCATCCCTCAGGCCATGTTCGCCGGGGAAAGCCACATAGACGACATCTGCGCCGCCATCGGTATGGACCCCCTGGCCTTCCGGAAGAAGAACCTGATGCCCCTGGGGTATCAGGACGCCTTCTCCAAAAACGAGCAGTACTACGACAGCTTCAACCAGTGCCTGGACAAGGGCGCGGCGGCCATCGGCTATTCCCAGAAGGTCCGGGCCTGCCAGAACCAGACCGGTCCCCTCCGGCGGGGCGTGGGCGTGGCGGCCTTCTGGTACAACACCGCCGTGTGGCCGATCTCCCTGGAGTCCTCCTCCTGCCGCCTGGTGCTGAATCAGGACGGCTCCCTCCAGTTCCAGACCGGAGAGACAGAGATCGGCCAGGGCTGCGACACCGCCTATGCCCAGATGGTGGCGGACGCCGTAGGCGTGCCGGTGGAGGACGTCCACCCGGTCTCCACCCAGGATACGGACATCACCCCGTTCGGCACCGGGGCCTACGCCTCCCGGCAGACCTACGTGGGGAGCTTCGCCATTGTGCAGACCGCCCAGGCCCTGCGGGAGCGAATCCTGCGGGTGGCCCACGACCAGACCCGGATGCCGGTCTCCAACCTGGACCTGGTGCATGGCCAGATTGTCCGGAAGTCCGACGGCCGGGTGCTGAAGTCCCTGGGGGACCTGGCCACGGAGTGTCTGTACTCCCTGGAGTCCAGCCAGCACCTGACGGCGGAGTCCACCGCCCAGATCAAGTCCAACGCCTACTCCTTCGGCTGTTCCTTCGCCGAGGTAGAGGTGGACCTTCCCCTCTGCAAGGTCCGGCTCCTGAACCTGGTAAACGTCCACGACTGCGGAACCCTCATCAACCCCGCCCTGGCGGAGGCCCAGGTCCACGGAGGTATGTCCATGGCCATCGGCTACGGCCTCTCTGAGGAGCTGAAGTTTGACGAGGCCACCGGCCGGCCCCTGAATGGAAACCTGCTGGATTACAAGCTCTCCACCGCCATGGACCACCCCGCTCTCCAGGCGGAATTCGTGGAGAACCCGGAGCCCACCTCCCCCTTCGGCACCAAGGCCCTGGGAGAGCCTCCGGCCTGCTCCGGCGCGCCGGCCATCCGCAACGCCATTTTGAACGCCACCGGCGTGGCCATCGACTGCTGTCCCATCACCCCCCACGTCCTGTACCGCGCGCTTCGGGCGGCTGGACAGATTCCGGATTAAAGGAGGGCATCCCGTATGTATGACATCAAAGCACTCTACCAGGCCGCCAGCGTCGCCGACGCCGTGGCCCTTCGCCTGGCCCATCCGTCGGCCCAGATCATCGCCGGGGGCTCCGACGTGCTGGTCCAGATGCGTGAGGGCCGGCGGGCCGGGGCAGAGCTGATCTCCATCCACGGCCTGCGGGAACTGCAAGGCGTCTCCCTGGACGGGGACGGAACCCTCCGGATCGGCTCCCTCACCACCTTCTCCCAGATCACCCGGGACCCCCTGATCCAGACCCATGTGAACGTCCTGGGGGAGGCGGTGGACCAGGTGGGCGGCCCCCAGATCCGGAACATTGGCACCATCGGCGGCAACACCTGCAACGGCGTCACCTCCGCCGACTCCGCCTCTACCCTGTTCGCCTATGACGCGGTCATCGAGCTCACGGGCCCGGAGGGCGTCCGCCGCCAGCCCATCCAGGACTTTTACATCCACGCGGGCAAGGTGGATCTCCGGGAGGGCGAACTCCAAACCGCCATCCTGATTCCCCGGGAGAGCTATGAGAACACGTTCGGCCATTATATCAAGTACGCCATGCGCAGCGCCATGGACATCGCCACCCTGGGCACCTCCGTCAACGTCCGCCTCTCCCCCGACAAGCGGACGGTGGAACGAGCCCGTGCGGCCTTCGGCGTGGCGGGGCCGGTGCCCCTGCGGGCGGTCTGCGCGGAGGCGCTAGCGGCAGGCCAGCCGGTCTCTCCGGACCTGGCCCAGAGGTTTGCCCAGGCGGTGAAAGAGGACATCCATCCCCGGGACTCCTGGCGGGCCGCCAAGGACTTCCGTCTCCACATCGCCGTGGAGTGCGCGAAGCGGGCCTTCCTGGAAGCTGTAAAACTGGCGGGAGGTGCGCTGTAATGGAGAAGCAAGCAATCCAATACCAGACCGTCCGGTTCAACCTCAACGGCCGGGACGTGGAGCGGACCGTAGACGTGCGGGCCAGCCTGACGGACCTGCTGCGAAACGACTTCCGGATGACCTCCGTGAAAAAGGGGTGCGAGGTGGGCGAGTGCGGCGCCTGCACGGTGCTCATCGACGGCGAGGCCTTTAACGCCTGCATCTACCTGGCCGTCTGGGCGGAGGGGCGGCGCATCCGCACCCTGGAAAGCCTCCTGGGCCCCAACGGGGAGCTCAGCGACATTCAGCAGGCCTTCATTGATGAGGCCGCCGTCCAATGCGGTTTCTGCACGCCGGGCTTTTTGATGACGGCGGTGGAGATTTTGGAGAGCGGCGTGGTGCGGGCCGTGATGTCCGGCATGCGGACGATGGGGCTGGGCAGCTGCCGACTGAAAGCCGATGATCCATATCGCGGCTAAGATTCCCTTTATGTTCAT
>JAAWIL010000168.1 GCA_022796315.1 Oscillibacter sp.
CTGCCCAACGTGGGCAAGAGCACCCTGTTTAACGCCATTACCAACGCCGGCGCGGAGAGCGCCAACTATCCCTTCTGCACCATCGACCCCAATGTGGGCATGGTGGCGGTGCCCGACGAGCGGCTGGACCACCTGGCGGAGATGTATGAGCCGGACAAGAAGACCCCGGCGGTGGTGGAGTTCGTGGACATCGCGGGACTGGTGAAGGGCGCCAGCCGGGGCGAGGGCCTGGGCAACAAGTTCCTGGCCAACATCCGGGAGACCGACGCGATTGTCCACGTGGTGCGCTGCTTTGACGACGAGAACGTGATCCATGTGGAGGGCAGCACGGACCCGAAGCGGGACATTGACATCATCAACATGGAGCTGGTGATGGCGGACCTGGAGATGGTGCAGCGCCGGGTGGAGCGGGCCGCGAAGGCCCTGAAGGGGGACAAGAAGTTTCAGCATGAGGTGGATCTCTTCACCGCCCTCCAGAAGCACCTGGACGAGGGGAAGCTGGCCAGGACCTTTGACTGCAGCGAGGACGACGGGGCCCTGCTGGCCACCTCCGACCTGCTGACCCTGAAGCCGGTGATCTACGCCGCCAACACCGACGAGGCGGGGTTCACCCATCTGGAGGAGAACCGCTACTACCGGCAGGTGAGGGAGATTGCGGAGGCCGAGGGCAGTCAGGTGCTGCCCATCTGCGCTAAGATGGAGCAGGACATCGCCGAGCTGGAGGGCGAGGAAAAGCAGATGTTCCTGGAGGAACTGGGAGTGGAGGAGTCCGGTCTGGACCGGCTCATCAAGTGTTCCTACGCCCTGCTGGGCCTGATCTCTTTCCTGACCTACGGCAAGGACGAGTGCCGGGCCTGGACCATTCAAAAGGGCACCAAGGCCCCCAAGGCCGCCGGGAAGATCCACACAGACATTGAGCGGGGCTTTATCCGGGCGGAGGTAATTGCCTATGACGACATGGTGAAGTGCGGGAGCGTCAACGCCGCCAAGGAGAAGGGACAGCTCCGCAGCGAGGGCAAGGACTATGTGGTCCAGGACGGAGACATGATTTACTTCCGCTTTAACGTATAAACAACCACACCCGCCCGGCGGCCTGCCGGGCGGCCTGCCGGGCGGGACCATGGAAGAGGAGCAGAGGATGACAGAGCAAGAGCGATTGGCGGCATACGACCGCATGTACGCGGATCTCCTGGCGGAACGGGACAAGGTGGCGGAGGATCTGGAGCGCCTGCGGGAGGCGGGGAAGGTCCGGGGCGCCACCCACCAGCAGCTGCTGGCCCAGAAGCTGACGGTCCGGAATCTGATTGGGCGGTTTGCGCTGTATGGCATCCGGGAGACGGAGTAGGGGCGGCGCTGGTTCTATCATCTGACACAGGGGAGAGCAGTCCATGTTTGCGGAGTTCTCCTGCGGGAAAACGGCCCACTGGGGCCGTTTTGCTGTTTTGAGCAAAAAATTTCCCCCCAAGGAAACATTTTCCCACCCTCCGGCGTATTACCAGTGAAAGGCGCTTTTCAGCAAGAGGAAAGGAGGCGCTGCAATGGATCAGGAAACCCTGCTGCGCAACGCTATGAGACAGCACGGAGACGCGGTTTACCGGCTGGCCTTGTGCCGCCTGCAAAATCCGGCGGACGCGGAGGACGTCTACCAGGACGTGTTCCTGCGGCTGCTGCGGGAGCCGGAACAGGAGTGGGAGCCGGAGCATCTGAAGGCCTGGCTTCTGCGGACCGCGCTGCACCGCTGTGCGGATGTAGGCCGGCTTCGCCTGCGGCGGACGGTGGTCTCTCTGGAAACGGTGGCCGAGGTGGCCCAGCCGGACCAGGAGGAGGCGTCCGAGCTGTGGGACGCCGTGGCCCGCCTGCCGGAGAAACTGCGTACCGCAGTGCATCTCTATTTCGGCGAAGGCTACCGGACCGAGGAGATCGCGTTCATCTTGAGCGTTCCGGCGGCTACCGTGCGGACCCGGCTCCGCCGGGCGAAGATGAAACTGAAGGACCTGTTAGGAGGGATTCAAGATGAAGAACAGTTATCAGAAGATGATGGAGGATATCCATACCCCGGCCGGGCTCAATGAGCGGGTGCTGCGGGCGGCGGCCCAGGGGCGGAGCACAGCCGGAGCGCCCGCGAGACGCCGGCGCCGTCCCATTCTGCGCACGGCAGTGTGTGCCGCCTGCGCCCTGGCGCTGGTGCTGGGCACGTTCCAGCTGCAGCCGGTGGAGGACGGCGGCGCGGAGCGGGAGGACGGCGGCGGGCCGGTGACGGTAGTGCCCACGTTTTCCTTCGGCCTGACGGCCTATGCCGCCGGCGGGGAGGAAGCCTATGCCCCCGGCCCCAACAGCGGGATTGCCTTCCGGGCCGGCGAGGGCAGCGCCACCCTGGACGGAGGCAACTACACCGGATTGCTGTTCCGAATCACCGGGGAGCACATCGAGACCGTGGACCTCTCCATTGACCGGGGCGGGCTGTACCGCTACCAGCTCCACGAGAACCTGACAAATGAGGAGATGGCGGCTTTCCGGGAGGCCATGGCCGAGGGCCGTATGGCCGTGGCTGCCATCAGCCAGACCGACGACGGCATGTGGTACATGCCGGAGATGACCGCCCTGGGCCAGAGCGTCCGGGAGGAGTACGATCCGGAGAGGAGCTACGGCTTCTGGCTCTCCCCGGAGGAGATGACCACCGGCTCCGGCCTGGGTATGACCATTGAGGAGCAGATGGACATCGACTACTTCGACGGCGCGATCCTCACCGTCACCGCCGCCTTCTCCGACGGCACGGAGCAGACCAGGACCTACAGCCTCTCCAGCGGCCCCCTGCGTATGGATCAGTACACCACCGGCGGCCTGACCCTTCTGCCCCAGCTGGCGGGAGACGAGGAGCCCTTTGTCTACGGCCTCTACGCCACGGATGTGGAGAGCAGCCGCTGGCTCCAGTGGCCGGTGGAGGGCGCCAGCACCATCAGCACGAGCTATCCCTTCGGCTCCTGGGACAAGATCTTCATCAACGAGAACGAGGACGGCGAGGAGGAGATCGAAGAGCGGACCGTTACCCATAACGGCATCGACATCCCCGCCCCGAATGGGACCGAGATTCTGGCGGCGACGGACGGCACCGTAGTGGAGACCGGCTTTGACCCGGACCGGGGCAATTACGTGATCCTGGACCACGGAGAGGGCCTGCAGACCGTGTACGCCTCCTGCCAGGAGAGCACCGTCTCCCAGGGGGACACAGTGTCTGCGGGGGAGACGATTGCCCTGGCGGGCGCGACAGGCCGCGCCACCGGTTCCCACCTGTGCTTCCAGGTCTGGGAGGACGGCGAGGCCCAGAATCCTGTGGCCTACTTCGACAGCGCGGTGCGGGATACCCTCTCCGTAGACTGAGCCGGGCTGGACAGAACCGGAAGGGACCTTTGCCGCACGAGAAAAATCAACGGTTTGCCGGCTGCCGCAAGGGCCGGCGGCCTCCCCGGAAACGGGGAGGCCTTTCTTTTTATGCAGATAAAAATGAGGGTTGACTTTTATAAAATTAAAGTATATACTAAATATTATGAAAGGAGGGGGATGGATGGAGACCCTGCCCATGTGGATGACCGGCCTGGAGGACGAGGACGCGGCCTTTATCAAGAAGTTCGTCCTGGCATCGGGTTCCCTAAAGGAGGTGGCGTCGCTGTACGGCGTCAGCTACCCCACGGTGCGCCTGCGGCTGGACCGGCTGATTCAGAAGATCCAGCTGGCGGAGACGGCGGAGGCGGACCCCTATGTGGCGCTGGTGAAGCGGCTGGCGGTGGACGATAAGCTGGACTTTGACACGGCGAAGATCCTCATCAGCGAGTACCGGAAGAGGAGGGAGGGAACATAATGCTGCACTCTGGGATTTCGATTGTGCCCGGCTTTATGATTTGTCTGGACCTGCGGGATCTGCCGGTGATGCTGCTCATCACTGCGGCGGCGGTTACGGCCCAGGTTCTGCTGTCCCGGCGGGAGCCGCGGCGGCCAGGACTGATTCTGCCCGCCGTCTGCTCCGGCGGAGGAAATGGCGGCGGCAGCTGCGGAAGACACGGATTGACGACATATGACGACATATAAGGAGGCTGTTTTATGGCAATCGCATCAAAAACGCTGGTGCTTAGCTTGGTGGTGCTGCTGCTTTTTCTCGTGGGCGGCATTCTGCTTCAAATTTTCCTCTCCCGGCGGGAGAGCCGGTGGCCGGGCCTGGTGCTGCCCCTGCTGGCGTTTTTGCAGAGTCTGCTGCTGGTGCTGAATGTGGCGGATACCGGCAGCGCTTCTCAAAATGTGCTGACTGTGCTGGTGACGCTGCTGGTGGGGAACATCCCCACCCTGGTGCTGCTGGCGGTCTACTGGGCGGCCCGGGAGAAGATCCGGGTCAAGTCCCAGATGGAGCGGATGGAGAAACAGGATGTCACAGAGCTGTAGAGAACGGCCCTCCCGGTTGGGAGGGCGTTTTTTATGGATGTAAGAGCCTGTTTAAAATCTCGACGTGTATGGATTGGCGAGTGGATTTTTTGCCCTGCAAGGCAAAAATCCGCAGGCATCCTGACGGATGGCAAGGA
>JAAWIL010000169.1 GCA_022796315.1 Oscillibacter sp.
GAGGACGCAGGCGGGCTGACGCCCGTCAAGGACGATAACGTAGCCATGCGGAAATCCAGCCCAAGAACGAGTTCGATTTCTGGCCGGATGGAGTACTAGGGCAGCACCTCGTCCAGCAGCATCCGGATGCGGCTCTGTACGGTGCCCTCGCCGGTGCTGGCGTCGTAGTCCACGCTGACCAGGCGGACGCCCGGGAGCTTGCGCTGAAGGGCGGCGTACTGGCCCTTGCCAAAGACGTGGCCCGGCAGGCAGGCGAAGGGCTGTACACAGAGGATCTTCCGGTAGCCCAGCCGGGCCCAGGCGGCGGCCTCGGCGGTGATGAGCCAGCCGTCCGCCACGGTGCAGCGCAGGGGAGCGAAGCCCTCCGCCTGCCGCTTCAGCTCCGGCAGAGGGGGCAGGGCGTGGTATCCCGCCTCCGCCAGAATGTCCCGCAGGTCCCGCTGGATGCCCGTCAGATACCGGGCCAGGAGCCGGTAGATCCTGCGCTGGACGGAAGAGCCCTTGAGGCTGTGGGAGTCCATGTAGTACAGGGCGTACCAGGTGATGCCGCCTGTGCCGATCTCGCAGTGCTCCGCCGCCAGATACCGCTCCAGGTTCCAGTTGCCCAGGCGGCAGTATTTGGTGTAGATCTCCCCCACAATGGCCACCCGCTGGACCTGCCGGGGAATCGTGGGGACGGCCCGGAAGGAGTCCGCGATCTCCCGGCAGCGCTCCAAAATCCGGCGGCGGGTCAGGCCGTCTCCCCGGCGGAGACTGCCGCCCAGGGTCTCCACCCACTGTCGCCACAGGGCTTCCGCGGCGCCGGGGACGGCTTCGCGGGGCCGGGTTTGATTTCGGAGGAGGGCCAGGGCGTCCCCCCACACGGCGGCGGCCAGAGCGCGGCGGACCATGGGGAGGGTGATGGGCAGGCCGGCGTTCCGGTCAATGCCCCGCACGTTCAGGCTCAGCAGGGCGGTCTCCGGATAGCCTGCCCGGTCCAGGACCTTCCTGGTCAGGCGGATGCCGCAGGAACCCCGGCACCCGTCGCCGGCCTGGCCCATGAGCACGCCGCAGCGGGCGGGGTCATACCGCCCGGAGCCCAGGGCCTTCAGCACCTGTCCCGCGACGAGGAACACCGGGTAGCAGAGTTCGTTGTGAAAGTGCCTCAGCCCCAGGTCAGCCAGTCCCTGGTCCTCGTCCAGCAGCACGGGCTCCCAGTCCTTGGAGGCGAAGGCGTGCTGCAGCAGGGGGAACCAGTCGTCCAGCAAGGCGGGGATCAGGAGTGTTCTGGGGGCCATGGCCGTTACCTCCGTTCCGTGTGACAATAGACACATCTGCCATTTGGATAGCCATATATCCTGTGCGCGCATTCCGGGCACAGCGCCATCATGTTGGAGCTTGATTTTCGGAATTTGCTTCCGCGCGCATCACAGAGGATATCCTGAGCTTTCGTCAGAAGCTGTACCAATAGGTGACGGTATGCAGATTGGCAAGAAAAATTTTTGCCTGGCAAGGAAGAAACCTTGCAGGAATCCTGACGGATTTCAAGAGTTTCTGACGCAGCCAGACGAAAAATTTTCCGTCAAGATGCGTGCCGGCGCCTATTGGTACAGCTTCTCATATTCCATCTCCACCAAACAGCGATTCAGTGAGTCAATGATACCACAGGGGCCCCATTCGATCAATATATTACTTCTGAACCGGACGCCCTTGAAAAATTTCCCCTTGACAAATTCCGGGAGACCTGTATAATGAAAAGACATAAACGCGATGACAAAGCCAGCTTTGTGAAACCGGCTCTCAGCGAGAGGGGATCGGTGCAAGCCCTCAGCCCACGCCGCAAAGCAAGCCACTTTGGAGCAGCCCGCGAAGAGCGGGACGGCTCATCCCCGTTATGGGATGACGTGAGATGCCCATTCTCCAATGAGGAGGGGCAGATCAGGGTGGTACCGTGGAGTTTTCTCCGCCCCTGACGCAGGTCAGGGGCGGTTTTTTTATCGGTACGGTACAAAGACGGCGTTTCCGGGACGCTGCCTGGACTCCATTGCATCGTGACAACAAGAGGGCCCACTGGCCCAAAAGGAGTTTGCCATGAAATTCTCAAGGAAAGTACAGCAGTGTGACCTGTCGCCTGTGCGGAAGTTTTATCCCTATGAGCGGGCCGCGGTGGAGCGGGGAATCCGGGTCCACCATATGAACATCGGGCAGCCGGATATCGAGACGCCCCCGGTCTTTTTTGAGGCCATCCGGAACTTCGGCGGCAAGGTGGTGGAATACGCCCCCGCCCCCGGCATGGAGGTCTTTGTGGAGGCCGCCCGGAAGTACTATCAGGGCCTTGGCTACGACGTGGCCCGGGATGACATCCTGACCACCTTCGGCGGCAGCGAGGCGCTGGAGGTCGTGATGGCCTGCATCCTGGAGGAGGGGGACGAGGTTCTGGTGCCGGAGCCCTTCTACCCCAACTACACCACCTTCGTCAGCATCACCGGCGCGAAGATCCGGCCCATTCCCACCTCCGCGGCGGACGGCTATCACTATGCCCGCCGGGAGCTGATCGAGCCCCTGATCAACGAGCATACCCGGGCCATTCTCATCACCAACCCCGGCAACCCCACCGGCGCGGTTCTCACCCGGGAGGAGGCCAGGCTGATGGTGGACATCGTGAAGGAGCACGATCTCTTCCTGATCTCGGACGAGGTGTACCGGGAGATTGTCTACACCGGGGAGATCTCCTCCATGCTGGCCTTCCCTGACGGGGCGGAGCATGTGGCGGTGGTGGACTCCGTGTCCAAGCGCTTTTCCTGCACCGGCGCCCGGGTGGGCACCCTGACCTCCCGGAACAAAGAGCTGATCCACCAGGCCATGAAGATCTGCCAGGGCCGCCTGTGTGCCGCCACCCTGGACCAGATCGGCGCCGCCGCCCTGTACAACGAGCTGGGCCCGGAGTATCACAAGTCCGTGCTGGAGGAGTACACCCGCCGCCGGGAGGCCATTGTGACGGCCCTGAAGAAGCTGCCCGGCGTGGAGTTCTCCGATCCGGAGGGAGCCTTTTACTTCATGGCCACCCTGCCGGTGGACGACGTGGAGAAGCTCCAGTATTTCCTGCTGGAGGAGTTCTCCGACCAGGGGGAGACCGTGATGATCACCCCCGGCGCGGGCTTCTACGCGGACCCGGAGATGGGCCGGCGGATGGCCCGGATCGCCTACGTGACCGCGCCCGAGGACCTGACGCGGTCCGTGGAGCTGCTGGGCCTTGGCATTGAGGCATACAACAGAAGGGGGAATTGAGATGATCCGGCATATTGTGATGTGGAAGTTCCGCCCCGGCACGGAGAAGGAGCAGACCGAATTCCTGACGGGCCTGCGGGGGCTCCAGGGCGTGATCCCGGAGCTGCTGCGCAGCGAGGTGGCCGTCAATGTGGGCCAGGGGAACTACGACGCGGTCCTGGTCAGCGAGTTTGAGAGCCTGGAGACTCTGGAGACCTACAAGAACGATCCCCGGCACAAGGCGGTGTCCGCCCTGTGCAAGTCCATCCGGGAGGACCGGGTGGCGGTGGACTACGCGTTTTAGGGGGCCGGAATGAACACGCCGGAGGAATTGCTGGAACCCCACCAGGAGCCGGGCGTCACAGAGGAGGAGTTCGCCGCCTTTGAGGCGGCCTTCCAGGTGACCCTGCCGGAGGACATGAAAGCGTTTTACCGGAGGCGGAACGGGGGCTTCTTCCGGGAGGGGGCGGAGTACTACATCAGCGATGACGAATACGAGCTGCCCCTGATGGAGTTTCACGCCATTGCCCGCACGTTCCATCCCCATATTCTCACCATCAATACCCTGCTGGAATGGCAGCAGGCGGATGGATTCCTGCCCAAAACCCTGGTGCCCTTCTGCTCGGACCAGAGCGGGGATTCCTATTGCATCATGGCCGGGGACGGAGATCATCGGGTCTATTATCTGTTCCACGAGGAGTACGATGAATTTCTGGACCATCCGGAGGAGTGCCTGGCCGCGGGGTCCTTTACGGAGTTTGTGGAGAAGATCCACGTGAGATAAACGGCGTTTTTCCGCAGTCCCGCCGGCCAAACGGCCGGACCCTGAACCCGAAGAAACAGGAGGCCGCGCCCGGCCCCCTGTTTTTTTATGCCCTTGCGGGTTGCATGTCATGCGCACGGGTAGTATACTTGGCTCGTGAAAAATCTGCAAACACACGGTTTCATCATTCAGATATGAAGGAGAAGCGGATGGCACATTATATGGTTTATTGGCCCCAGGATTGGGTGCAGGAACTGAAAAAGGCAGGGGATACGGGGCCGATTAAGGTGGTGTTTGGCAGCATCCATTCCCGAATGCCCTCGATTGTGTCTATTAAGGCCGGGGATGTGGTGTTTCCCGTTACCCTGATCAAAAAGAAGCTGTATGTCATGGCCAGACTGCCGGCGACCCACAGGGAGTGTGCGTTCGACTACATGTATGCGGGAATTGGGTCGTGAATACGGCGCACTGACTCCAGAGGGGATTGTTGTAAAGAAGACAGACACATTCTACTGGGCGAAGGGGCAAAGCTTT
>JAAWIL010000245.1 GCA_022796315.1 Oscillibacter sp.
CGCAGGCATCCTGACGGATGGCAAGGATTTTTAACGCAGTCAGGGCGGATAATACGCCGCCAAGACATGCGCGGGGAGATTTTAAACAGGCTCTAAAAATAACGCGTATGCTGTGATTGGTGTCGGAGCGTCTTGCGGTTCCCCTTTGCCCCAAAAGTGAACGGCTTTAACCCGCACTGCTTTTTCTTTTGCAGTCTCCGCAATGACAGGAACATCCTTCGCATTATACGGGCATTGGCTTGTACCATATAAAATATCCCCCATTTCGTCAGTATGGGGATGTTTCGCACAGCACATGTGCTCTTTTCCCACATTTTCGTGTGTAACCACCATAGATTTCATGATATAAGCCCTCCGTCAAATCCCGATTTGCCGGGCCGATGATAGGATTTGAGCCGTTTTGCTCGCCGCCGCAAACGGCGGAAACCGCAACAGATGGCGCCGGTTCCTTCCGGCCTTTCCGTTTGGAAGGAATCTCACGGGCTTTTTCCGCTTCAAGCGGCCGGCAGTGAACTCGCCAATGGGTGGCGCCGCCAACGCGAACGAGAAAAGGGCGTTATTTTTGCCGGCCGCAGGCGTTTGCAAACTCTTTTTCGACTCTGTTGCACCGCCTGGTGCAAATACGGGGACCGCGGACCTTTTCCTTGAAACTGGATGCTCCAAAACAGCCGCAGGCCAGCGGTTCCGCCGGATGAGGGAGACGTTCCAGGGAGAGAACGAGAGGAGTGATTGTATGGAAAAGGGAACTTCTGTGCTGCGGGTCAAATCCGCCATCACCGCCATTCTGGGCCTGCTGACGGCCTTCTGGGGATGGCTCGGGTGGCTGGTGGTGGGCTGGATCGGCGCCATGGCGCTGGATTACGCCACCGGCTCCATGGCGGCGGCCAAGAAGGGAGTCTGGTCCAGCGCCAGTGCCCGGGAGGGGATCTGGCACAAGGCGGGCATGATCGTGGTGGTCCTCGTGGCGGCGGGGACGGATCTGCTGATTGCCGCGATGCTCGCCAACCTGCCGCTGGTAGAGCTGCCGGTGGACTATACCGGCCTGCTGTGTCCGGTGGTGCTGGTGTGGTACATCGTCACGGAGCTGGGCAGTATGGCGGAAAATGCCGCCGCCATGGGAGGACCGGTGCCGGAGTGGCTGCTCCGGTTCCTGCTGGTCAGCAGGCTGGCCATTGATCACGCGGGAGACGCCTTTGCCGGGGAGGATTCCGGCGAAAACCTGAAGAAAACGCAAGGAGGAACACGCAGATGAACGCGATTCATGAGATTGTCAGGGACTACACCACCGGCGAGGCAGACCTGGAGGCCACCAACGCCGCTCTGGCGGAGGCCGGGGCGTCCTTCCGCTTCCGGCCCGGTCAAAATGTGATTACCAGCGAGGACCGGAAGCAGACCGTGGTTGGCTGCTGTCCGGAACAGGCCAACGGTTTTGGCCTGCTGGAGGCCGGAACCGGCTCCATGGAGAAGGTACATGTCTCCCATGGCAGGCTGGAGCACCCCGTCAACGAGGTCCGGCCCGACGGCAGCACGAATATGACGGCCTATGTCCTCATCTGCGGCCGGACCTACGAGGTGTTTGGCGACACGCTGGGCGAGGTCCGGCCCAGAGCGGAGGATGCGGATATTCAGAGCCCGCAGAGAGAGGTGGACCTGCGCCGCCGGGTGGATCTGGCGGGCCGGCAGGCGGAGCAGACGTGCCGCGGGGGCCGCTTCCTGGTGACCTACAACGCGGAGGGTTACGCCGTCAAGGCCAGCCGGGTGTAACGGCGATGAATCAAAAACCAGTCTATTACCGCCAGGGGGACCCACGGTGGGGCATGAAGCCCTACCGGGTTCCCGGGGAGACCTCCACCATCGCCAGCGCCGGGTGCGGGCCCGCCTGTGCCGCCATGGTCATCGCGTCACTGGCGAATCCAGCGGTGACACCGGAGCAAACCTGCGCCTGGAGCGTGGCCCACGGATACAAGGCGCTGAAGCAGGGGACCTACTACTCCTATTTTCGGCCCCAGCTGGCGGCCTACGGCATCGGGTGCCGCCAGCTTCTGGGAAGCCGGATTCTCAACCAGCCCAGCCACCCGGTCCATGAGCAGGTCCGGGCATCCCTGCGGGAGGGCCTCTGGGCCATCGCCCTGATGGGACCGGGGACTTGGACGAAGGGCGGGCACTTCGTTCTGGTGTGGGACTGGGACGAAAAAGTCCGCATCCTGGACCCCGCCAGCTCCGCGGAGAAACGGGCCAACGGCGATCCGGACACCTTCCGGCGGGAGGTTCGGAACTACTGGCTGGTGGACGCCGGGAATTTCAATCAGGAGGACGATATGGACATTTCTAAATTGACCGATGAACAGATCCGGCAGTTGGCGGGCCGGATTCAGGATGTGCTGGGGCGGAAGACGGTGAGCGGCACGCTGGCTCCGGAGCTGGAGGAGGCCAAGGCCTGGGGCATCACAGACGGAAGCAGCCCCGGGGCGTTCTGCACCCGGGCTCAGGCCGCTGTTATGACGCTTAGGGCTGTGAAGCGGTAAGGGAACAGGGGAGACGCGGCCGCCAGGAGGCTCTAAGCCTCTGGCGGCCGCTTGATGAAACGGATTTTGGGAGCGCTCCCCGGTCCATCCGCGATCGTCAAAACCATAGGCGCCCCCGGGTGGAAACGAAGCAAATTCTTCTTTTCCACCCAGGGGCGCCTATAAAACATCAAAATCCAAGCTGCTGCATAAGGGCCGGCACCTGGGCGGCAATCCCGGAGGCAATCAAGCTGCCGCCGATTCCAACCGCCAGATCCCGCACGGTTTCCAGAAGAGTCCTGATCTTAGAGGGAGGCTCTTGTCTATCAACCGCCGCTTTCACCGCTTCTAAGGCGCTTTGTAACTCAGAAGCGTGAACGCCCAATTCCCCGGCAGACAGATCATACCCCTTTACTTGCGTAAGAAACTCGGCAACAGCCTGATAATCAAAGTTTGACGGAGACACCGGCGAGAGATTGGAATTGGTCTCCCCCTGCTGAATGATTAAAGGGCCCTTAACCGTTCCGCTCACGCTGATATTGCCAAACTTCTGCTTGCTCATAGCGCCCCATTCCTCCTTTGGCTGAATGCGATTATCTGCAATCTCCAGGGCCGTTCCGGGATTCAGCCTAATTTCGCATTCAATGATTGTTCTAACTTCAACGTTGTAAAATTCGCCTTCTATCACCGCGAAGAATGTTTCTGTATCATCTTTCGCGACGTTAGAAATCATATATTGTATCAGCAGACGCCGCACAGACGGGTATTCTTCCCCAGCGTACCAGTCAATCAGAGGTTCCATATATTTGGGACTGTAGTCTAATCGCAGAAGTAAATTCAGCAGCCCCTCTCTTGCGCTCCGATTGAAGAAATTCCAGCGCCGGACCCATGAGACAATCCGGTCCTGGTCCGACGCCAGGTCCTGTATGTACTGGACAAAGGGAAAAAACCACTTCAGAGTGTCATCACAATAGGAGGATTCCTCCAATAGATCCCGAGGGATCGCTCGCGTATCCTGCGCTCCATGCAGGTGCAGGCCCCACATCCCATATTCCTGCAATCCCGTGTCGCCGTCTGTAATCAGATCCAGCATATCCTTCTGCGTCACAAGGCCATCCATATCTCGTTTTTGGGCCAGGGTATGATACCCATACAGCTTCGTCAGCCAAGAGCGGATATTGGGGGTGCCGGATCGCAGATCCTGTACGATCTTTGAGATCTCTCCCACACGTTCTTTTGAAAAGAGCACGGTACTCGCGTGAATCTGCAATTCTGAAATATCATCCAGCAATGGATTTTTCCCCTTGGCCTGACGTATGAACTCCAGCAATTGCGATTTCTCATAGCGCTTTGACAATGCGGCCAAAATCCAATTTACATTTTCTATATCCTGTTCCTCGGATAATTGATCCCTGCAGATTTCGGTGATCTTCTCAGAATTCAATTCTGTCGCCAGATGCAATGCCCACTTTCGCACCTTTGGCACCGGGGACCGAATCAACTCCCTCAGGCTCGGCTCCAGCCGCTGCCGGGAAAAGGGCAGCAAGCGGCGCCCTTTCTGCACCTCCTGATAAAGCCTTTGCAGACCATCACGCTGGATATTGGCGTCCCCGCTGTTCATAAGCGACATGAAGTATTCTATTTCGTTTTTTGTAAGGACCTGAGGCCCATTGCTCACAAGGAACCCCCCCCGCCTGAACCGGCACATAAGCGCCGGCACGAAGTTCAAATGGGCGAAGAAAACGCATACCGCGAAATGGGATGATTTAGAACCTGTATTCACAACCGATGAACGCCGTCTGGGGGGCTTTTTCCCGCCATACTGCGTCGCTGTTCCCTGCAATCCGTCAGGATTGCTGCGGAAACTCTCCTTGTCTGACGAGAAAAAGCCTCGTCTATCCGGCATCCCCCGATTATGAATACAGGTTCTTAGAAGCTGTACCAATAGGCGCCGGCACGCATCTTGACGGAAAATTTTTCGTCTGGCTGCGTCAGAAACTCTTGAAATCCGTCAGGATTCCTGCGA
>JAAWIL010000170.1 GCA_022796315.1 Oscillibacter sp.
AAACTCGCAGGAATCCTGACGGATTTCAAGAGTTTCTGACGCAGCCAGACGAATAATTTTCCGTCAAGATGCGTGCCGGCGCCTATTGGTACAGCTTCTCAGATCAGCTTTTACGGCCGGCACCTCTTTGCCGCGGTGTCCCTGCCCCGCAGAAAGCGCCCGGAGCCCTGCCTCCTGGTGACCGCCGGGCTGGATCACCCCCTCTCCTCGCCTCGGGTTCTGGCGTCCGCAGAGCCCTATCCGGGCCGCTGGACCCACCATATTGAGATCTTTTGTGAGGAGGAGCTGGACGAGGAGCTCCTGGGCTGGCTGAACGAGGCCTGGGCCTTCTCGGAGCGCAAGCGCTGAGGGAGCAAAGACAAAACAGCGTCCTGCCGCCGAAGCGGCAGGACGCTGCCTGTTTCCAATCAGTCCTTCACCAGAGCCCGGTACAGGAAGGTCGCAATCTGACCCCGGGTGCAGGTGGCATCGGGGGAGAAGGTGGTGCCGTCGCCGGTGCCGGCGGTCACGCCGCTCTCCACAGCCCAGGCCACCGCGTTGACGTAGGCCAAACGGGTGTCCACATCGGTGAACGTCTTCTCGCTCTCCACCTCAGGGCTGCCCGCCAGCTGCCACAGGAAGGTCACCGCGTCCGCCCGGGTGCAGGGCTCGGCCAGGGCATCCGTGTTGCCGATCATCCGCTGTTCCAGGCCCCACTCGGCCGCGCTCTCGGCATCCGACTTGCCCTCTGCGGCGCCGGGCTTGCCGTTGGCGCGCCACAGGAAGGTCAGGATGTGGGACACCGTGCAGGTGGCGCCGGGACGGAAGGTGCCGTCCTCATAGCCGGCGGCAACCTTCTGCTCCACCGCCCAGTCAATGGCGGCGGCGAAGGGAGAGGTGGCGGCCACGTCGGAGAAGGCGGGAGCTGCGGGCTTCTCCGGCTCGGCGGGCTTCTCCGGCTCGGCGGGCTTCTCGGCCCCGGGGATCACCACATAGGCCACGCAACCGCCGGCCAGCGCCTGATAGTAGGCATAGACGCAGTAGGTGCCCGGCTCGGTCAGAGTCACCTTGGCGCCCTTGTGAATGTAGGGAGCCTCAGCGATTTTGTCCCAGATGTCGGGGTCCGAATTAAACTCCTGGAGAGACACGGTCTTTTCCTTGTTGCTGCCGGCTTCAACATAGGTCACTTTCCCGTCAAAAAAGAGGGCGTTTTCCTTGACGGTCGCGGCACTCTTTTTCCCGGCGTCGTAGGCCGCCGTGTCGATTCCGGCAGTCGTCACAGGGAGAAGAAACCCACCATCCTCATCGTCGATATCCTTTGGGGGCTCGCTGGGATCGTAGCCGTCCGTCACAGTTACCGTCACAGGGCCCTTGGCCGTGTAGACAGGAATTTCAAAGGTCTCTGCGGCATCTTCAAACTCCTTGCTCTCCACCACGCCGGTCCGGGTCAGGTCGCCCTTCAGGCTCATCTGGCCGCCCTCTTTGACCTCCTTCACCCCGGGATACATGCCCCCTCCTTCGCTCTCACTCTGTTCATAATAGCCGTCCAGATAGATCGTGGTCTCAGCTGCCAGCGCGGCGGTGGGCAGTGCGCAGGCCAGCAGGGCCAGCGCCGTCAGATACGCCAGCCATTTCTTCGTTGTCTTCATCGTGCTCCTCCTCATTTTTCCGCAAAATCCTGTCAGATTTTTACGGATTAAGTTAGAATCAGTATATCCTGCGGGTCTCCTTTTGTCAAGCGCTTCGCGCCTGCAAAGCATCCTCGAATCGGGCCCCGCCGGCCAGGCCTAGTCCTGGTCCCGGATCACCTGCTCCGGCGGCGCGTCCAGCTGCCAGGGATCGTCCAAAAGGCCGTGGAGATACCGCATGGCCGAAGCGAAGTAGAACCCGTCCACAATCCGCTCGTCGGTGACGAAGTTGCAGTCAATGTACTTCCGCCGGACCACGCTGCCGTCCCGCTGGGTCTCAAAGACCCGCCGCTTCTTGCCAAAGGAACAGAACACCGGCACATTGCCGAAGTCATACAGGTGGTGGTAGATGGGCGGAATCCCCAGGGAGGCCATGGAGGTGATATACAGCGAGCCGTGGAAGGGGGAGAGTTTGGTCAAAAACCGGGGCAGCAGGCCGAAGTAGTCCAGGATCTGGAGGAGGAAGACGAAAAACTTCAAAAGGAGCCCGGGAATCAGATGGAAGGCCCCCGCCAGCCGGTCAAAGCCCGTGTTCAGGGGGGCGTCCTTCACCTCCTGGACCTTCTCATCGAACCGCCGGTACACGATGTCCGCCGTATCGCCGGGGTCAAAGGTCACCTTGATCACCGTGTCGGGGGAGTCCGTGGACATCTCCTTCTTGATGGTCATGTTGATCTCAATCTCCCGGTCCCGGCAGAAGATCTTCTGCCCGGCGATGAAGCGGTTCAGCCCCGGATACCGGGCGCAGCCCCGGATGTAGGCCGCCAGCAGCACGTGGAGCACGCCGAAGTGCTTCATCCCCGCCCGGCGCTTCTCCGCGATGTAGCGCTCCATCTCCGAAATCTCGATGTGGTCCTCAATGAAGTTCTGGGAGGTGTTGCGGGTCTTCATCAGGTAGGGGGACACGGCGAAGATGGGCGAGAGTCTCCGCAGGCGGCGGCCGTCGTTCCGGTCCCCGAAGCGGCGAAGGTACTCTCCCTCCCCCGCCCGCCGCCGTCTCATGGCCAGGGACAGGCACAGCAGCGCCCCCATGCAGCACAGCACGGACAGCTCCGGCAGCCAGTCATGGAGCGGCCAGCCCAGCTTCTCCCGGTCCTCCACGGCGATGTGGTACGCCATGGGCAGGCCGAAGAGGGGCCACAGCAGCTTCTGGGCGGGCACCAGGCCCGTCACCGTGGCGGTGTACAGTACCGACACCAGGGCATACAGCCCCAGGCACAGCACCGTGTGCACCAGGGACGAAAACCCCAGGGCCTTCACCGCGAAGAACACGCACCCCAGCCACACGGGAATGGCGGTGCGGTACAGCCGGTCCCGCCCGTCCCGGAGGAGGATGATGATAAACGTGACATTCGCCAGCAGGGGCAGGACGATCTGTCCCCAGAACATCCCCGCGGGAAGCGCCTCCTCACCCCAGAACCAAACCGCCCGCAGGGCGGCGGAACACGCCATGAACAGCAGCGACAGCAGCGCCAGCGCCCCTAACCGGGGCAGAAAATAAAATGTGTTCTTCTTCATAGATCCCTCCTGCGTCAGGCAAAAACGGCGCACGGCCTCCCGGCTGCGCACCGTTTTGATCCAGTTTATTTTTTTATGCTGCCGTCGGCATTGAACAGCGGCAGGGGGGCCAGAAAACGGATGTCCGGCCGCTTCTGGGCGTCGCCCTCCGCCAGCACCGCCACCTTCCCGGCGACCACGCCGCCGGCCAGCTTCACCAGCTCCTCCATGGCCCGGAGGGACCCGCCCGTGGAGATCACGTCATCCATCAGCAGCACCCGCTTCCCCCGCAGCAGCTCCGCGTCGTCCCGGCCCAGGTACAGCCGCTGAACGCCGGCGGTGGTGATGGACTGATCCTCCACGTGGAGGGGGTCCGGCATGTAGGCCTTGGGGCCCTTGCGGGCGATGAAGTATTTTCCGGCGCCGCTCTGGCGGGCCATCTCGTGGATCAGGGGGATGCTCTTGGCCTCCGCCGTGAACAGGTAATCGTAGCCGTCCGCCGGCGCCAGCTTCAAAAGCTCCCGGGCACAGGCCACCGTCAGCTCCGCGTCGCCGAAGCAGATAAACGCGCCGATGTACAGCTCGTCGGTCACCCGGCAGATGGGCAGCCGGCGCTCCAGGCCCGCGATTTGAATCGGATAGGTATCCATCTCATGCGCCTCCCTCTCAGTGTGCAGGAAATTCTCAATGCAAAACCAGATTCATCACCGGAAACTGTTCAACAGCCGTGGTGAATACAGACTTTCATTATACCGGTTTCTCCGGGAAAGTCAAGAAGCCCGCGGCCCTTTTCCGCCTCCCGCCGGCCACCAAATCAGGCCCCGGCCCGGTTCAGGGGAAAATCCGGGCTCTCCGGATTCCTTGTGAAAAAGGCCCCTTGTTTCTTTGGGCCGGACGTGATACACTATTGACAACGGCAGAGGGCCTCCGCCCTCGTGCTTGGCGGAAAGATCCCGGGGCCTTCCCCCGCGCTTCCGCAAAACGCGCCAAACGCGGCCCCGCCGGTTGCCGAACCCCGGGCCGTCCCAACGAATCCGGTTGCAAGGACCGGTATCAGCTTATAAAGGAGGAACGCAGCATGAATGCCTATCTGAATCGAGTGATCGAAGCGGTCAAGGGAAAGCATGGCGGCGAACCGGAGTTCGTCCAGACCGTGGAGGAGGTCCTCTCCTCTCTGGAGCCGGTGATCCAGCGGCACCCGGAGTATGAAAAGGCCTGTCTGCTGGAGCGCATGGTGGAACCGGAGCGGACCATCTCCTTCCGGGTCAGCTGGATGGCCGACGACGGCAGCTGGCACACCAACACCGGCTACCGCTGCCAGTTCAACGGCGCCATCGGC
>JAAWIL010000171.1 GCA_022796315.1 Oscillibacter sp.
CCGCAGGCATCCTGACGGATGGCAAGGATTTTTAACGCAGTCAGGGCGGATAATACGCCGCCAAGACATGCGCGGGGAGATTTTAAACAGGCTCTAAAACCCTTTGCGGCGCAGGACGTCCCTCCCGGTTTTTCCATCGGGGAGGGACGTGCTGTTTTTGCGATGGTCCCGGAGAACCTCTCCCCCTCTTTTTCCGACTTGACTGGTAAAGGGCCCTTTCACAGAGAGGAGTTGACTGCAATGAATGACGCGGGAATTGTGGAGCTGTACTGGCTCCGCAGCGCCCAGGCCATCACCGAGACCCAGAGAAAATACGGCAGCTACTGCTACACCATCGCCCTGGGGCTGCTGAAAAGCCCCCAGGATGCCGAGGAGTGCGTCAATGACACCTGGCTGGGGGCGTGGAACGCCATGCCGGAACACCGCCCGGACCATCTGGCCCCCTTCCTGGGGAAGATTGCCCGGTCCCTGGCCTTTGACCGCTTCCGGGCCAGCCGGGCGCAAAAGCGGGGCGGCGGCGAGCTGCCCCTGGTGCTGGAGGAGCTGGGGGACTGCGTGCCCGCCGTTCCCAGCGCCGCCCAGGCCGCAGAGGACGCGGAGCTGGCGCGGTCCGTGAACGCCTTTCTCCACACCCTGCCGCCCAGGGACTGCGACATCTTTCTGCGGCGCTACTGGTACGCGGAGCCCCTGGCGGACATCGCCCAGCGGTACGGACTGAAGCTGAACACCGTTAAGACCAGCCTCTTCCGCAGCCGGGGGAAGCTGAAGGACTTTTTGAACAAGGAGGGGATCATCCTATGAGCACCGAGAGAGCGGAGCGGCTGTTCCTGGCCCTCGGCGCTGCGGACCCGGCGCTGCTGGAGCGCAGCGGCCGGCGCCGCAGGGCGCCGGCCATGATAAAATGGACTCTGGCTGCGGCGGCGTGCCTGACCTTGTTCTGCGCCGCCGCCTGGACCCTCCGCCAGTCATCCCCGCCGCCGGACGGCCCCGCCGCGGACGACAGCCCGCCTGTCACGGAGACCCTGCGCCTCACCGGCGGAGACGTGGGCCGCCTGCACCTGGAGGCCCTTCACTACGGCCCATCGGAGGGCCGGAAGGAGTTTTTGATGTACGTCAATGAGGAGCGCTGCACCGCCGTCTGGACGGAGGACGCCTATGTGATCCGTCCCCTTACCCCTCCCCCGGCGGAGCTGCCGGAGTGCAGCCTGACGGTCTCCCACCGGCGGCTGGTCTCTCTGGAACAGGCGGCGGCGGAGGCCCAGGCCGCCCTGGTCTCCGAATTCTCCATGGTCCTGGACCCGGAGAAGGAAGACGGCCGGGTCACCCTCACCGCCTTTGACGGCACGGAATCCGGCGCGGCGTGGGATGCCGCCAACGCCTGCATCACCCTGGTGGACGACCAGGCGGGAGGCGTCTTCACCCTCACCGCCCGCTTTTTCACCGAGGCGGCGGAGGGCCTGGGCCGGGACTTCGCCGACATGGCGGACACCTTTCAGCCGGTGCCGGAACACATCGCCGTGCCGCCCTGGCTGGCGGCCCTGCAGGAGGCGGTGGACACCCTGCTGCCGGCGGTGTTCTCCGGGAACTGGACGGCGGAGGCGGAACGTCTTCTGGCAGAGGACGCCATGGTCTCCGGCTACCCGGAGGATGTGTCCGCGATGGTAAGCGTCTCCGCCGTGGACATCTCCCCGGACAGCGGCGAAGCGCCCTCCTCCGCCATCGTGTCGGTCCGGCATCGGCTCAGCTCCGAGGAGCCCTATGACTATGTAACCATGGAGCTGATCTGGCGGGAAGGGGCCTGGAGGGCCGTGTTCATCGGGCTGGAGCGGTGAGGCGCGGAAGGCGGCCTCCCCAAAACGGCGGACTCTATAAAAGGAAACAGCGGGGCAAAGCCCCGCTGTTTTCGTCTGAATCCGCTCAGGATTCCGATTTTTTGGCCACCACAACCGCCCCTTTTTCGTCCAGGAGCGGCGTCAGGCCTCCGGAGTTTGCATTTTTGTGCCATAAGTAGTGGACGCCTGTCTTCGTGTCGATCCAGATCTCCATGACGTCCAGGGTTCCCTGGGTGAATACCTTTTCAAAACGTCTCATCATTCTTCCTCCTTGTTTTTCGGGAGCTTCGCTCTTCATTTTATTTCACGGGGATCACGTCCCAGCGTTTGACTCCGATTACTCTTCCCAGAAGAGTTCATCCAAGGTCCTGCCCAACGCCCGGCAGATGGCGGTACACAGCTTGATGGTGGGATTGTAGTCCCCCTTCTCAATGGCGTTGATGGTCTGCCGGGACACCCCTACCGCGTCCGCCAGCTCCTGCTGGCTCAGATCCAGCGCCGCCCGGGCCGCCTTCATCCGGAGATTCTTCATTCCGCCTCTTCCCGCCTCTCCAGCGAGAAGTTCACCAGGTACACCGCCAGAATCACCAGCGTCATCACACCGCAGATCAGGTTCACCGCCCGGAAGCTCAAAACCCCGTCCTCCAGCAGGCCCCGCCGGAGGAGCTGGACGGTCCCCAGCCCCAGGTTGAACAGGGACAGCGCCAAAAACAGCACAATGATCTTCCAAGGCCGCTCCCGCAGGCTCAGATAGGCATCCTTCAAAATGCAGATGACGGCAAACACCGTGATACTCACCGCAATGCACAAGCACCCGCCCGCCATGGCGTCGCACCACCGGCCCAGGGCCAGCTCTGACGCTCCGTAGAGAAAAACGCTTCCCATCAGCGTAAAAAACCCGTACCGGAACGCCACGCCCCGGGCCCGCTCCTGCCGCTCATCAAAGGTGCAGCCCAGCACCTTCTTCCGGAACAGCAGCGCCACCACCAACAGCCCTATCGCCAGACCGGCGGTCAGCCCCACCGCAATTCCCATTCGCTCTTCCATTGTAAGCGCCTCCTTTATGATTATGAGGTCACTATAACATTTATGCGGCAATATGTCAATTATATTTTACTTAATATCAAATTTTTTAATCCATAGCTGCGGCGCTCTGACGGCGCTCAGGGCGCTCCCGGCGGGCCGGACAGGCCGTCCGCGGCGGGGTTGTCTAGCAGGCATCCGTCCTCCCCGAACCGGGAGCCGTGGCAGGGGCAGTCCCAGGAGCGTTCCTGGGCGTTGTACTTCAGGGCGCAGCCCATGTGGGGACAGCGGGGCACGGTGGGGGTCAGCAGGCTTGCCGCCGCCTCCAGGGCGTTCGCCGCCAGCTGAGGCCGCAGGATGCTCCGGGAGGGGTCAAAGAGGGCCCGGTAGGGGTTGTCCCGGCCCTGGAGCAGATCCGTCAGGACCGTGGCCGCCGCCATGGCGGAGGTCATGCCCCACTTGTTAAAGCCTGTGGCCACGTACAGTCCCGGCGCGGAGGCGGAGTAGCGGCCCACGTAGGGCACGCCGTCCAGGGTGACGCAGTCCTGGGCGGCCCAGCGGCCAACCCTCTTCGCCTGGGGCCACATTTCCCTGGAGAAGTCCTCCAGCGCCCTCCAGCCCCCGCCTTGCTTGCCGGTACGGTGCCCGCCGCCGCCCAACAGCAGCAACTCCCCCCAGCGCCGGAAAGACAGCCCAGACCCGCTCCCGTCCACATACATGCCCTGGAAGTCCGGCGTGTTCCTCAGCGCCAGCACATAGGACCGGTGCTGGTACAGCTTCAGGAAGTAGCTCCCGTGCTTGTTCAGCAGGGGAAAATGGGTGGCCGCGACGATCTTCTCCGCCCGGATGGCGCCGCAGTTGGTGACGGCGGCGCCGGGACGCAGCTCCAGCACCTTGGTGTGCTCACAGATCCGCAGGTCCCTGGCGATGTGGGAGAGGAACCGCAGCGGGTGAACCTGGGCCTGCCGGGGGAAGCGCACCGCCCCGGCGGTGGGGAACGGAAGGGGCAGCGCCGTCACCAGCTCCGCCGGAAAGCCAATCCGCTCCAGGGCCCGGACCTCCCGCTCCAGGGGTTCCCGGCGGTCCAGGGTGTAGACGAAGCTGTCCTGCTCCCGGAAGCCGCAGTCGATGTTCCGGCAGAGGCGGCGGTACCGGTCCAGGGCCGCCTCGTTGGCCTCCAGGTACTGCCGGGCGGCCTCCAGGCCCCTGACCCGCATCAGCCGGTCATAGAGCAGCCCATGCTGGCTGGTCACCTTGGCGGTGGTATTCCCGGTCACGCCGCCGCAGAGCGTCCCGGCCTCCACCAGCAGGCAGTCCGCCCCCGCCTGTTTCAGCGCATACGCGCACAGCAGCCCCGCAATGCCGCCGCCGATCACCAGCACCTCCACAGCGCGGTCTCCCTCCAGGGGCGCAAAGCGCGGCATGGCCGCCGTCTGTCTCCAAAGGGAATCCATAGACCCACCTCCTTAGAGCCTGTTTAAAATCTCCCCGCGCATGTCTTGGCGGCGTATTTTCCGCCCTGACTGCGTTAAAAATCCTTGCCATCCGTCAGGATGCCTGC
>JAAWIL010000172.1 GCA_022796315.1 Oscillibacter sp.
CGCAGGCATCCTGACGGATGGCAAGGATTTTTAACGCAGTCAGGGCGGATAATACGCCGCCAAGACATGCGCGGGGAGATTTTAAACAGGCTCTTAAATCATAAGTTTTCAGAACGCCTTTGACGTTCTGAAAACTTGCGCAGGCTGTCGAACATACTCTTCCGGCAGCCTGAGCGCCCCAGACGGGAGGAATCCCGCCTGGGGCGCTGAACTATGGACCGTCTTTCGGCCGTGTATCCGGTTTTCCGCCCTGGGGCCGGCGCCTCTCAGGCGCGCCGGGAAACGGCCCGGATCAGCCGCAGAATGTCCTCCAGGGTCCGCTGGTAGTTCTCGGCGCTCCGGGAGGCGTACTCCCGGAAGTCCTTGGCCTCCCGGTCAATGCCGAAGATGGCCGTGACCCCCAGGTCATACGCGGCGGAGGCGCTGGGGTCAATGGCCCCCACAATGGCGACCAGGGGGATGCCGCGGGGGCGCACCCGGCCCGCCACGCCGGAGATCACCTTGCCGCCCAGGCTCTGGGCGTCGATGCGGCCCTCGCCGGTAATCACCAGGTCCGCCCCCTCCAGGCGGCGGTCAAACCGCACCGTGTCCAGAACCGCCTCAATTCCGGACCGCAGCTCCGCTCCCAGGAAGGCCACGCAGCCCGCTCCCATACCGCCGGCGGCGCCGGAACCGGGACGCCGGCCCAGATCCATGCCCAGCTCCCGCCGGAACACCTCGTCCAGGGCCTGGAGCTGGCCGTCCAGCCGCCGGACCATCTCCGGGTCCGCCCCCTTCTGGGGGCCGAAGATGTGGGCGGCGCCCTGGGGACCGTGCAGGGGATTCTCCACGTCGCACATGACGGTAACCCGGACGTCTTTCAGCAGGGCCCGTAGCGTCCCGGTGTCCACTTGAACAATCTGGTCCAGGGTTCCGCCCACCGGCACGAAGGTCTCTCCCCGGGCGTTCCGGAACTCCGCGCCCAGGGCGGCGGCGCAGCCGCAGCCGCCGTCGTTGGTGGCGCTGCCCCCCAGACCCAGCAGAATCCTCCTGCATCCCTGCTCCACGGCGTGGCGCAGCAGCTGTCCCACGCCGTAGGTGGTGGTCCGCTCCGGGTCCCCCCGGGTCCCCGCCAGGGGCAGTCCCGCCGCTGCGGCCATCTCAATGATGGCCTGCTCCCCCTTCCGGGCATAGGCGGCCTGGACCGGCTCCCCAAAGGGCCCAGTGACGGACACGGGGACCTTTTGCGCCCCCAGAGCCTCCACGAAGCAGTCCACGGTCCCCTCTCCCCCGTCGGCCACCGGCACGGTGTCCACCTCACAGCCCGGGAACAGGCGGGGGACGGACTCCCGCGCCAGGCGGCAGATCTCCAAGCTGGAGAGGGTGCCCTTGAAGGAGTCCGATACCACGACGCACTTCTTCATGGGTCACCGGTTTACCACGTTGACCGGTGCGCCGGCCAGGTAGGACTTCACATTCTCCACGGTCGTGTCCATAATCCGCTGGCGGCTCTCCTTGGGGCCCCAGGACATGTGGGGAGTGATGATGCAGTTCTTGGCCTTCAGCAGGGGGTTGTCGCCCCGGATGGGCTCTGTGGAGACCACGTCCAGACCTGCGGCGGCCACCTTGCCGGAGTTCAGGGCGTCCGCCAGATCCTGCTCCACCACCATCTGGCCCCGGCTGTTGTTGATGATGATGACGCCGTCCTTCATCTTGGCGATGTTCTCCCTGTTGATGATGCCGGTGTTGAAGGGGAACAGGGGCATCTGGAGCCCCAGCACGTCGGACTGGGCGAAGAGCTCGTCCAGGGTCACATACTCCACCCCCAGCGCGTGTCCCTCCTCGGTCTCCCTGGCGTCATAGGCGATGACCCGCATCCCCATGGCCTTCACGGCCTCGGCGGTGTGGATGCCGATGTTTCCGCAGCCCAGCAGGCCATAGGTCTTGCCGCAGAGCTCCATGAGGGGATAGTCCCAGTAGCACCAGTCGGCGCAGTTCTCCCACTTGCCCTCGTGGACCGTCTGGTCGTGGTGGCCGATGTGATGGCAGATCTCCAGCAGCAGGGCGATGGCAAACTGGCTGACGGAGTAGGTCCCGTACACCGGCACATTGGACACGCAGATCCCCTTCTCCTTGGCATAGGCCACATCCACCACGTTATAGCCCGTGGCCAGTATGGCCACATACCGCACCGAGGGGCAGGCGTCAAACACCCGGCGGCTGATGGGGGTCTTGTTGGTGAGGACCACCTCGGCGTCGCCGATCCGGGCGATGATCTCCTCCTCGTCGGTGAGGCTGGTCCGGTCATGGACCGTCAGCTCTCCCAGCTTCTCCAGCCCCTCCCAGCTGAGGTCGCCGGGATTCTCCGTATAGCCGTCCAGAACCACAATCTTCATCGTGTATCCTCCTTTTAATCTGGTTGTATCACATCATCGTGAACCGATGGGTTCAACATATCACAGCAGGTCTTGTAATTTTTACGAAAATATGTTACCATTTCTGTAAATAATACAGAAGGAGGCGCGGGGATGTTTCTCTCACAGCAGGATGCCCAGAGCATTGTGGAAGAAGTAAAAGCCGCGATTGGTCGGGACATCAACATCATGGACGAGACCGGCCGCATTCTGGCCAGCACCAACCCCGCCCGCCAGGGCCAGCCCCACCCGGCGGCGGAGCGCATCCTGCGGGAGCAGCTCCCCTCTCTCACCGTGGAGGAAGACCAGCCGGAGGCGGGGATGCAGGCGGGCATCAACCTGCCTGTGCGGATTGACGGGGCGGCGGCCGGCGTCATCGGCATCACGGGGCCGCCGGAGGAGGTGGCGGGCTTTGGCAGCGTCATCAAGCTTTTGACGGAGATCCTGGTAGAGCGGGCCCGGAAGAACCAGCAGGCGGACCGGCTGGAGCGGGCCCGGGGCCTCTTTCTGGAGAGCTGGCTCTTCTCCCACCAGGAGGACTGGGCGGATTTGGAGGTCCGGGGGCGCCTGCTGGGCTTTGACCTCTCCAGCCCCTATACCGTGGTGATCCTGCGGCTGCCCCGGCCGGCCCTGGAGGGCACCGTGGAGCACCTCCGGGAGATGCGCAGCACCCTGATCCTACAGATGATCCGCACCCGTCTGGGCCAGGACCGCCGCCATGAGTGCGCCGTCATCCGGGATCAGATCCTCATCCTCCTGTGTGGTCTGAACCGGGCAAAGGCCCTGGCCATGGCCCAGGGGATCTGCAGGGACGTGGAGAGCTATTACGCGATCCAGGTCCCCGGCGGCATCAGCGGTCCCTCCCACTCTCCCGCGGACCTTCGCCGCTGCTACCAGGAGGCCCGCACGGCCAGCCTCGCCGCCGCCCAGTCGGAGCGGAGCGTGCTGCTGTTCTATGACGAGGCGTCCCTGGAGTTCCTGGTCCAGAGCATCCCCCAGGACCTGCGGCAGCATCTGCGGGGACTGGTGTTCTCCTCCTGCACGGACCAGGAGCGCGGGGCCTTCTCCCAGCTGATCCGGCTGTATTTCCAGGAGGACGGGGATCTGCGGCGGTGTGGGGAGCGGCTGTTCCTCCACCGGAACACGGTGCAGTACCGCCTGGAGGCCCTGCGCCGGCGGACGGGCTATGACCTGCGCCGGCCCAAGGACGCCGTGCTGCTGTACCTGGCCTCCCAGGAGCTCTGAGCGCCGGCCGGCCGCCGTGCGGTCTTTCGCGCGGAACCGGCCCATTTTCTCTTTTCCAAATTTTTTTCAAGAACCCCTTGACAAGAAGGCCCTCTTTCTGCTATAGTTAACCGTGCCCGCAGCGAGTGCCATTACGGCGGCATAGCTCAGTTGGCTAGAGCATGCGGTTCATACCCGCAGTGTCCCCGGTTCAAATCCAGGTGCCGCTACCAAGCTTCCATGAAGCGCCTTGAGGCGCTTCATGGAAACAGATCCCATCCGACAAGGCCCGTTGGTCAAGTGGTTAAGACACGGCCCTTTCACGGCTGTAACATGGGTTCGAATCCCGTACGGGTCACCATCCCATAAGACGCTGTGATCTGCGGCGTCTTGTGGGGTCCCAAAAAGTTGATATTTATCATGGAGGCTTAGCTCAGCTGGTTAGAGCGCCTGCTTCACACGCAGGAGGTCACAGATTCGAATTCTGTAGTCTCCACCAAGAAGCTCCCGGAACCACAATGGTTCTGGGAGTTTTCTTATGCAAAAAACAGCTTCGTTTGTCAGTAGTGCGTCAGTAACGATCCGGCTGGCTGACGGGTTTCGCCACGTCCCAGCGGGAAGAATGTACTCCTTGCCGTTCATTTAGAGCCTGTTTAAAATCTCGACGTGTATGGATTGGCGAGTGGATTTTTTGCCCTGCAAGGCAAAAATCCGCAGGCATCCTGACGGATGGCAAGGAT
>JAAWIL010000173.1 GCA_022796315.1 Oscillibacter sp.
CCTTGCCATCCGTCAGGATGCCTGCGGATTTTTGCCTTGCAGGGCAAAAAATCCACTCGCCAATCCATACACGTCGAGATTTTAAACAGGCTCTAAGAATTGATTTCGAGCGATGCAAGGAATGCGGGTACTGCATCAAGTTTTGCCCAAAGGGCGTGCTGAGCAAGGGCAGCCACGTCAACAAGAAGGGCTATTACCCGCCGGTGGCGGGCGAGGGGTGCATTGCCTGCGGGACGTGCGCCAGGGTGTGCCCCGACACAGCCATTTCCGTCTACAAGGACGCGTGAGGAGGGAGAACAATGGGAAAAGTATTCATGCAGGGCAATCAGGCCATGGCGGAGTCCGCCATCCGGGCCGGATGCAAACTGTTCTTCGGCTATCCGATCACCCCCTCCAGCGAAGTGCCTGAGTATTACGCCAAGGCCATGCGGGAGCGCCCGGAGGAGAACATTACGTTTATTCAGGCCGAAACGGAGACCTCCGCGTTCAACATGGTGGCAGGCGCCGCGGCCACGGGCCACCGGGCCATGACCGCCACCTCCGGTCCGGGCTTCAGCCTGGGACAGGAGGCCATGAGCTACATGGCGGCGGCGGACCTGCCGGCGGTGATCGTGGAGATCATGCGGGCGGGCCCGGCGGACGGCGAGATCCTGGCGGCTCAGGGGGACTACTTCCAGGCCGTCAAGGGCGGCGGCCACGGGGACTACAACAACCTGGTGCTGGCCCCCTACTCCGTACAGGAACTGTGCGAGCTGATGCAGGAGAGCTTCGCTCTGGCGGAGAAGTACCGCAACCCGGTGATCCTCCTCAGCGACGCCACCCTCGCGAAGATGCGGGAGTCCGTGGAGCTTCCCGGTTATGTGACCGACGAGCCCACCCCCGCCGACAAGCCCAACGCCCTGCGGGGCTGCGGGAAGAAGGAGCCCCACAAGGTGGTCACCTGCGGCGACGGCGCCGTGCAGTGGGGGGCCTTCAACGACCGGCTCCAGGCCAAGTTCCAGGTGATCCGGGAGAACGAGGTCCGCTATGAGACCTACCAGCTGGAGGACGCAGAGCTGATCCTGGTGGCCTACGGCTCCATGGCCCGTGTGTGCGAGAGCGCCATGAAGATGGCCCGGGAGGAGGGTCTGAAGGTGGGCATGATCCGTCCCATCTCCCTGTGGCCCTTCCCGGAGGCGGCCTTCCGGGGGATCGTGGGGAAGAAATTCCTGGTGTGCGAGCTCAGCGCCGGCCAGATGGTGGAGGACGTAAAGCTGTCCGTGGAGAACAAGCGGGACGTCCACTTCTTCGGCAAGCTGGGCGGCACAACCCCCTCTCCCAAGGTCATTCTGGAACAGATTCGGACGATGATGTGAGGTGAGTACAGTGAAGACAGTATATGAAAGACCCAAGATTTTCACGGACGCCCCGACTACTTACTGCGGCGGCTGCGGCCACGGCATTGTCGGCAAGCTGATTGCCGAGCTCATCGACGAGATGGGTTTGCAGGACAACGGCATCATGGTGTGGCCCATCGGCTGCTCCTGCCTGTCGGACCGCTACTACGACATGGACATGATGATGGCCCTCCACGGCCGGGCCCCGGCGGCGGCCACAGGCATCAAGCGGGCGGACCCCAGCAAGTTCGTGCTGGTGTACCAGGGCGACGGCGACCTGGTGTCCGAGGGCATGGCGGAGATCATGCACGCGGCCATCCGGGGTGAGAAGTTCACGGTGGTGTTCATCAACAACGCCATTTACGGCATGACCGGCGCCCAGATGGCCCCCACCACCCTGCTGGGCCAGCACGCCTCCACCGCGCCCACGGGCCGGATGGCGGACAACTCCGGCTATCCCGTGAAGATGGCGGAGATCATGGCGCAGCTGCCCGGCGTGGTGTACAGCGAGCGGGTGACGGTAAACACGCCGGCCCGGATCAACGCCTGCAAGAAGACGCTGAAGAAGGCCTTCGAGCTGCAGCTGGCGGGCCAGGGCATGGGCTTTGTGGAGATCCTCTCCCCCTGCCCCACGGGCTGGAGCATGTCCCCGGTGAAGTCCATGGAGTGGATCGACGAGAAGATGACGGAGATCTATCCCCTGGGCGTTGTGAAGGATCTGACAAAGGAGGGCGCTGAGGCATGAAAAAGGAACTGCTGTTTTCCGGAATCGGCGGCCAGGGCGTGATTACCCTGGGCGAGACGCTGTGCGACGCGGCCATTAAAGCGGGGTACAACGTGACCTTTGTGCCCTTCTACGGCCAGGAGAAGCGGGGCGGCCGGACCATGTGCAACATCGTGATTTCCGACGGGGTGGAGAGTCCCATCATCTCGGAGGCCAACGTGATGCTGATTATGGACGAGCGGTCCCTGGGAGATTACCAGAACCTGATGGACCCGGAGGGGGCTATGATCCTCAACAGCTCCATGATCGACTTGGAGCCCAGCTGCAAGTATGGTAAGCTGAGTAAGGTGCCCTTTAATGAGGTCGCCCAGGAGCTGGGGAACACGAAGACGGCCAATGTGGTGGCTTTGGGGTACATCGCGAAGCTCCTGCCGGAGATTCCCTACGACACCATCGCGGCGGAGGTGGAGAAGTCCTTCGCGGCGAAGCCGAAGCTGATCCCCATCAATCTGGAGGCTCTGAAGAAGGGCTACGATCTGAACGAGGGCTGAGAAAGGGGCACATATGAAAATTGTCATTACAGATTGCAGCTGGGGCGCCTATGACGTGGAAAAGCAGTATCTGCCCCAGGACGCGGAAGTGATGTGCGGCCAGATTCTGACGGAGGAGGAGCTCATCAAAGCCTGCCAGGGGGCCGTGGCCACCCTGTCTGAGTACGCGCCCTACACCCGCCGGGTGCTGGAACAGCTGCCGGATCTGAAAATCATCTCCAACAGCGCCATGGGCGTGGACAACATCGACCTGGAGGCGGCCAGGGAGCTGGGGATTACGGTGGCCAATGTACCGGACTACTGCTTTGACGAGGTGGCCGAGCACGCCATGGCCCTGATCCTCTCCACTCTGCGGAATATCCCGGGATATCACAACAAGGTGTATCAGGAGAAAAAGTGGGACTTCGCGGACGCGCCGAAGCTGTACCGAATCAACGGGATGACGCTGGGTCTGATCGGCTGCGGGCGGATTCCCCGGAAGGTGGCCGTGATGGCCAAGGGCTTCAACATGAAGCTGGTGGGCTATGATCCGTATCTTCCGAAGGAAACGGCGGACGAGTTCGGCATTGAGATGATGTCGATTGAGCAGCTGGCGGAGGTCAGCGATGTCATCCTGAGCCATGTGCCTCTAATGCCCAGCACGGAGAAGCTGGTGGGGAAGAATCTGTTTGACAACGTGAAGAAGAACCCCATCTTCATCAATACCGCCCGGGGCGGCACCGTGGACCACGAGGCCCTGTGCAACGCGCTGGAATCCGGCGCGGTCCGGGCGGCGGCTCTGGACGTGGTGGATGAGGAGCCGGCGAACTTCGGCAGCCGGATCTTCCGGTACGACAACGTGATCTTCACCCCCCACGCGGCCTTCTACTCTGAGACCGCCCTGGAGGAGGTCCGGCGGCGCTCTGCCGAGAATGTAACCCACTTCCTTGCCGGCGAGGGCAAGATTGAGTACGTTGTTCAAGGATCTCGATAACTCGCTTCTGGAAAAGCGCGGGAAATCCCAAACAAAATAAATGAAAGAGGACTTGAGTATGAGAAAGCGGTATACGGCCTGTTGGCCGGTTCGCTGATTTACCGGGAGCTGAAGCCGAAGGACCTTTTGAAGATCCTGGTGGATACTGCCGCCAATACCTCCCTGGTTCTTCTTATTATCGGCTGCGCCGGTGCGTTTACCTGGGTGCTGACCATCAAGGGGATTGCCGCCGCCATCGGCAGCTGGTTCGCTGCGGTCTCCAGCGGAAAATTCGTGTTCATGGCGCTGACGATTTTGCTGCTGCTGTTCATGGGCTGCTTCATGGAATGCTGCGCCTCTGTGCTGCTGGTTGTTCCCATCCTGCTGCCGGTAGCGACCTCTTTGAACATTGATCCGGTTTATTTTGGCGTCATTATCGTGATGACACTGTCCTTGGGCATGGCCACGCCGCCGGTGGGCGAGGATCTCTACATCGCGGCAAGTATCGCGGGTATTAAGTTCGAGCAGGAGGTTAAATATGTAATGCCTCTGGTAGGGGCAGCGATCCTCGCTATCATCATTTGCGCAGCGGTGCCGGGGATTGTGACCTTCCTGCCGAATCTGATCTATGGTTGATCCGCCCGCTGCCGGCCTGTATAGTCAAAACACTTGAAAATCGGTATCCGATTTTCAAGGCGGGCGAGGCCGCCGGCACATCCATGTGCCGTGTTTTGTCTATGAAGTCCACC
>JAAWIL010000174.1 GCA_022796315.1 Oscillibacter sp.
CGCAGGCATCCTGACGGATGGCAAGGATTTTTAACGCAGTCAGGGCGGAAAATACGCCGCCAAGACATGCGCGGGGAGATTTTAAACAGGCTCTAAAAACCATGCGGACATGGGAAGGCCTTCGGGGGGTTTCTTGAGGGGCTATTGCGGCAGGAGCGCCCGGATCTCATCCACCGCCCGCTCCAGCAGGTCCAGCTGCCGCCGGAGGCGCTGAAGCTCACTGTCGCCCAGTCTGCGCAGGATGTTCACGTCGATGTTCTCCAGCTGCTCGGTGGCCTTCTCCGCCAGGAGGATGGGCCGGTTCCGGGTCTCCGTTTTCCGGGCCCGGAGCAGGTACTTGTCCATGGACCGCTCCAGGGCGCCGCTCAAGTCCTCCCGGGTCCGGACGCGGTCCCGGATGGCCTGGGTGCTCATCTCCTGGGGAGCGGGAAGGGCCTCCACCACCTGGATGGCGATCTCCCGCTGTTCCTCCAGAAAATCCTCTTGCTGTTCGCCGCCCATGATGTTCTTGAAGCCCCGGATGAAGCGGGTCATGTCCCCGGCGGGCCGCAGGAGGATGTTGACGAAAACGCTGTTCTTCAGGTCCTCCTTCTCGTCTTCCGTCCGGCACTTTTTCATGAGCTTCTGGAGCTCCTCCAGGGGATAGGTAATCTTCAGATCCCGGGCGATGTGAAACTGCCCCGGCGCGTTGATGAACTCCAAAAGCTCCACCATCAGCTCCGCCAGATCCATCCGCTTTTTCACGTCCGTGATGCTCTCATTGGTGCTCCGGGCGTACTCCTCCGGAGACAGCAGCCCGGTTTCCAGAATGTCGCGGTACATGCCCACCAGCCGGTCGATGGGGTCGTAGTCCACCTTGCCCTCCTCGCCGTGCTGGATGGAGAGCTCCAGGAGCTTGATCTGCTTGGCGCTGTGCTCCATGCTGCGGTCCAGGATCACCGCCTCGAACCAGCCGAATTTCGGGTCCTCGGCGGAGAGCTGGCGGAGGCAGGTGAAGCGGCGGTTCCCGTCGATGATGCGCCCGTCGTTCAGCACTACCCCCGGCTCCCGCTGGTCCACCAGCTTGATGTTGGTCTTGGTTTTGCGCAGGGCGTCGGGGTTGCTCTCCACAAGAAAGCCCTCGATGACCTGGTTATAGGACTCCCGGTCCGCCGGGTCCGGGGACTGCCCGCCGTGCTGGGCCCGGTATTGGTTGAGCCAGGTGGCGATGCGGTCGTTCTGGTCGTTGTAGTACAGCTGGTCCAGCCGGATGCGGTAGACCGGATAGGCCTCCGTCGTGCCGTCCACCGTCAGCTTCCGGGTCAGGGCGGTCTCCTGCACCGCGTGCCGGGACAGGCCGTCCCGCAGTAAATCCGTTGTCATCCAATCTCCTCCAAATACGTGTCGTAGTCCACATATACCGTTTTCATAATGGCGTCGTAATACAATTCGGAAGCCTGGGCCGCCGCGGTCAGCTTGTGAACGGGGATGGCGATTCCATACCGCTGCTCCAGTGTCTCCTGGAGATCGTAAATCTCCATGCGGCCCTTCGCCTCTACCAGGCGGCACAGGAAATCCGCCAGCAGGACCCGTCCCCCGTCCCGGCGGAACAGCCGCGTTCCGCCCATGCGGCAGTAGGAGAAGCGCTCCGGGTCCTCCGCCAGTAGCGAGCCGTAAAACCAATCGTCGAAGCCCAAGTCGTCCAGCGGGTGGGCGAAGCCCTCCCCCCGGAGGGAGGCGACGGTAAAATACCGGCCGGACCGGGTAAAGGCGTGGACGGCGGCGCAGTAGTCCGTCAGGGCCCCGGCGTCCACACCGATGGATTGAAGCCGGCGGAGAGAGATGTATTGCAGGGGCAGGAACTCCACGATCTCCCGTTGGGACTTGAGGTCGTTCAGCTCGGAGGAATAGGAACTGAGGCCCGCGTAGCGGCGGTTCTGCTGAGTCATATCGACGACGTCCCTGTCCGCCAGGAAATGACGAAAGTAATCGGCGGCGTTGGGATAGCGCGTGGACACCGCGTAGTCCGTATACGTTCGGAAGCCCAGATCCTTTAATACGAAGGGGTTTAGATCCTTGGGGTCTGCCCCCGGAAATTCCCGCTGGTAGAGCCGTCTGAGCTCCTCGGTTCGGTAAAAGTCCGCCGTCAGCAGCTCCGCCATGCGATTGCGGCGCTCCTCAGGCAGGGACGGCTGGTCAATTTGGTAGAGGCCGCCATGAAAATACGATTCAATACAGGAGAAATAGCTTCCCAGAACTGTGGCGCTCTTGGCCCCATAGGCCTCCTCATAGCGCTGGGCCAGCTCCGTGTTGGCGATGGGAGCGTATTGCAGCAGCAGGTCCATCACCTGCCGGTCCCGGTCCGGCGCGCCGATCTCGATGGTGGGCATCCTTTTGAAATGGACATGGCCATCGTCCTGGGGCCAGATTTTTTTCAGGAGGTTGTGCAGCTCGTATTCGTCCCGGATGTCGTATTCCCGCATCAGTTCCGGGTAGTCCCGGAAGAGCTTCAGGGAGGAGATTTCCATATCTTCATACTGTTCCAGGTTCAGGGCCTCCAGCAGAGGGGTGAAGTCCTGCTCGGTAATGGGGTAGTAGCGGAACCGCCGCCATTGACTCCACAGGACATTGCTGCTGGCGTTGAATTTGTTTTCATAGGTACGGAGTTCGATGACGAGCTTTGGCTCCCCGTCCAATCCCAGGGCCTCCAGCAGATTCTGATAGTGCTGAAGGAACTCTTCCAAGCTGCTGGGCTCTTGGCAGCGGGTTCGGATCAGGTACTCCGCCAGCGCGGGACGGCTTTTCAAAACCCGGGTGCCCTCAATGGTGACATAGTGCTTGTAGACTGCACGCTCCGCCTTGCGCCGGAGAGAAACCGGGACGCTCTCGTCCGCCAGCAGCTCCTGGAGCGGCTTTCGGTCCCCTTTGGGCCGGATCATTTCCAGGTAATAATAGGTTTCCTCCGGCTCGCTGAATGCGATCCGGAAATCTTCCTGGGAAAAATCGTAATGGTTGTACAGGTACTGATACCGGTCCTCTTGAAGCCGGGGACGGCGGTCCAGGGCCTTGATGGTCAGCTGCCGTATCCGCTCCCGGGACAGGCCAAGGCGCTGGCCGATCTCCTCCAGGGTCTCCCCCCGGAGACGGGAGAGCAGAATGTCCCGGTGCCGGGGGTCGGACACACGTTCCACGAATTCCAGGGCAGTGGGCCAGCGGCGGCAGACGTGGTTGTTCCGTATGGCGATGCTCCCGGCGCAGCAGGTCTCCCAAAAGGCGCTTCAAGGTGCTGAGGGAGGTTCCGGCGGGGAGACGCTCCAGCAGGTCCTCCAGGCGGACCGCCTCCTCGTACTGCTCCAGCAGCCGGAGGACCGCCCGGCGGGCTTCCCGGCGGACGGGGGCTTGTTGGAAGGCTAGGCCCAAAAAGGCCTCCGCGTCCGCGTCGGGCGCGTCTTCCCGGCAGGGCACGAGGAGCCGGAGCAGTTCTCCCTGAGGCATCCCTGTGAAGTCCGCAAGGCGTTTGGCAACGGTTTGCAGGACCTCCTCGCCCGGGGAAAGGGTTGGTTCCCATGCGTCCTGAGGGAACTGTCTGCGCAGCTCCTCCACTTTTTCCATGATTTCCCTGGCGGTCTTTTGCCCTACATTCTTGAGGGACAGCAGAAACTCCGAGGTCACGCCGCCCAGATCCGCCGCCGTGAATATGCCCGCCTGTTCCAGGCAGCTGCGGGCGCGGAAGGATAGCCCCAGCTCCAGGAGCGAAATGCCGGACAGATAGGGCGGGGTGACGACCGGCGGGAGCTCTGCCGGTTCGGGCCTGGATTCCGTCAGGGAAAAGCCGTTGTCGCCTTGAATCCGGGCAATGAGGTCCATGATTTCCTGGACGCTCTTTTTTCCCATGTTCCGGATGTCCAGCCACGCGTCCGGGGGATAGTCCAGCATCTGCCCTACCGTATGAATGTTCGCCCGGCGCAGGCAGTTGCTGGCGCGCGTAGAAAGAGGGAGGCGTCCCACGGAGTCCTCCCGTGTCAGATACAGCATAGCAGCATTCCTTTTCCTCTGATTTTATGACAGCAGGATTTGAAGAAGCAGTCAAGCCGTCTTAGAGCCTGTTTAGAATCTCCCCGCACACGTCTTGGCGGCGTATTTTCCGTCCAGACTTCGTTAAAAACCCTTGTAATCCGCCAGGATTGCGGCGGCGTTTTGCCTTGCTGGACAAAAAATCCCCTCGCCAATCCCCGCACGCTGAGATCCTAAACAGGCTCTTAGAAGCTGTACCAATAGGCGCCGGCACGCATCTTGACGGAAAATTTTTCGTCTGGCTGCGTCAGAAACTCTTGAAATCCGTCAGGA
>JAAWIL010000251.1 GCA_022796315.1 Oscillibacter sp.
CTTGCCATCCGTCAGGATGCCTGCGGATTTTTGCCTTGCAGGGCAAAAAATCCACTCGCCAATCCATACACGTCGAGATATTAAACAGGCTCTTAGAACGGTAGGGCCGGTAGGGCCTGGGCCTCTGGCCAGGCCAATCTCCCCAACCTCCGGAGTTCCCGCAGCCCGTGCGGCTCCCAACCGCCCCTGCCCCGATAGGCGGGACCCCTTGGAGTTTGCGGCAGTCGGACACACTTTTTTGCGGTGGAGCGCGTCAAAACCGGGAATCCACAGAATAGGGGGAGTAAATGGCTTAAAAAGGAGAAAAACCGTTGGGATCTCGCTGGGAAAATGCGTTTATATTATAACAATGCTGACATGACAGGATAAAACTGGAAAAAATCTGTTGTTTGATTTTGACAAGATTTTTACGCAAACCTTGGTTAAAAACCGAATTGATTTCCCGGCTCCTCAGACGTATAATTGAAGCAACAATTCAATATAACCCGTATGACAACGATCCGAAACATTCCTCCCTCCAGAAGGAAGACCGACGCGGAAATATGAGGCGGAGAGCGAACCCCTCATGGAAACTGACAGGTAAAGAAAAGGTCGTTCGACGGAACTTTGGAAAGACCGCGCCTTGCGGAGCCAATGAGGAAATAACCAACTGGCAAAAAGACAGAGGAAATTACGCAAGTAATTTTCCTGTGTCTTTTTTTGTACTCTTAAACAGAGAACCGGGCATTTCCGGCTCTTTGAAAAGATATAAAGACATAGAGAAGAAGCGTAAGTGTGTGTGAAAGAGGAGGACAAACATGGATTCCAAGAGTACAGAATCCCTAAAGAAGTCAAAGCTGTCGCTGATCGGCGTGATTGCCCTGATCTTCTCCTTCGTGGCCGCGGGCTGCTTTGGCATCGAGGAAGCGATTGCCGCGGCAGGTCCCGGCGTTACAATCATGATGCTGATCATTTTCCCCTTTGTCTGGTCGTTCCCCCTGTGCGAGATGGTGGGAGAGCTGGGCTCTCTCTTCCCCGCCGAGGGCGGTGTGTACGCCTGGGGCCGGGAGACCTTCGGCGAGTTCTGGGGCTGGCAGGTGGGCCTGTGGTCCGCCCTGACCACCTGGCTGTGCCAGGCGGAGTACTGCGCGCTGGTCGCCGGCTATGCCGCCAAGCTGTTTGATATGTCCGACGCCGTCGCCTTTGCGGTGAAGATTGGCGTAGTGGTCATTTTTACCATCGTCAATATTGTCGGCCTGGACTGGATGGAGCGCCTGGAGACCTTCTTCACGGTCCTGGTGGTGGCGGCCTTCGCCGCTGTGGCCATTGTGGGCTTCATGAACTGGAACGTCAGCCCCATCACACCCTTCTTCAATCCGGAAGAGGGCCTGACCCACTCCATCGGCGAGAGCATCGCCATCATCGTGTGGATGTACATGGGCTATGAGTGCATGTCCAACATGGCCCAGGAGATGGAGAATCCTCAGCTGATTCCCAAGGCGATGCGGCTGAGCCAGCCCATCATTGCCCTGAGCTATATCCTGCCCACCCTGGCGGCTCTGGCGGCAATTGGCAGCTGGGACGCCTGGTCCACCGAGCAGGGCGGCGGCGCTGTCGGCTACGCGGATGTGCTGATCCAGAACGTCGGCAACTGGGCCGGTGTGATGTTTGTCATCGTGGCCATCATCTCCAACTGCTCCATCTTCTGCTCCTACATTGCCCACGGTTCCCGCGCTTTCTTCGTCATGGCGGACGACCATATGTTCCCGCCCATCATGAAGAAATTGGATAAGCGCGGCATTCCCACCGTGTCCATCATTCTGCTGGCCATCTTCACCATCATCACCTGCCAGTTTGACTTCACTACCCTGGTGATGGTTACCAACCCCATCCAGATCTACCTCTATGTGATGATCGCGGCCTGCATCCTCAAGGCCCGGAAGCTCTACCCCGTGGAGGAGCGGAAGAAGATGGGCCTGACGGTGATGCCCGGCGGAAACTTCGGGCTGTACCTCTGCTCCGCCCTGGTAATCCTGGTGAGCCTGGTCATCATCTACGTCAACGGCACCGAGTACTTCACCGTGGGCTTCGTGGCCATCTTCGGCGGCCTCCTCGCCTATATGGTGTGCAAGTGGGTCTACAAGGGCCGGGTGCTGGACGATCCCGAGGTCTATCCCCTGAACCCCAAGACCAAGCTGGACCTGGGCGACCTGATCCATATCGGCGACTACTGCTGGCTGTTCGGCCTGCTGTCCATCGGCGGGGCCATCTTCCTGTACTTCTACGAGCGGGAGTACGGCGTGGAGTACTATCTGGAAGAGTATGAGTCCGGCCTGTTCAGCAACTTCTACGGGATGATTTTCCTGTGCGCCGGGCTGGGCGCGGCCCTCCTGATCGGCGGCCTGATCCTGCGGAAGATCGGCCAGAAGACCGAGGGACCGGAGCTCGCGAAGCTGGAGACCGTCCGCAAGGAGCGCCTGGACGACATCATCCGGGAGTTCCACGGCGCGGTGCCCGGTGTGGATACCCTGCCGGAGAAGAGATAACTCTTTGTAAATGAATTACTGACCCCCGAGAGCCAGACCGGGGGAACCTGGTCTGGCTGCGGGTCAGTGCGCCAAAAATCCAGAAAAATCTCGAAAAATGCGGCGAATCCATCCACTTCTGTGGTGAAACGGTCTCCGGACCGATACCATAACATTTTGTATACCCCTGAAAATTTCAATAAATGAAGGAGAAGAAACAGTATGAAAAAAGTCATGGTATGCGGCTGCGGCGCGCAAGGGTCTACCATCTGCCGGCGGTTGGACGAGGAGCCCAACATCCAGGAGGTCGTCTGCGCGGACTACAACCTGGCTGCGGCGGAGGCTGTCTGCAAGCTGATGAAGAAGGGTACCCCCAAGCAGGTGAACGCCGCCCATGTGGAGGAGATCGCCAAGGCCGCCGAGGGCTGCGAGCTGATCGTCAACGTGATGCCCCTGGAGTTCGGCGTCAACGTGATGGAGGCCGCCCTGCAGATCAAGGCCTGCTATCAGGACCTGTCCGCCTGCGAGAACGTGGTCGAGGGCTTCCCCGAGTACGACACCTGGCTGGAGGGCATCAAGTACATGTACACCGAGTACGGCCGCCGCTTTGCTGAGAACAACACCACCGCCATCATCGGCACCGGCTCTGCCCCCGGCGTGATGTGCGTTGTGGCCCGGAAGGCCGTGGAGCCCCTGGACGAGTGCGACACCATTGCCTGCATGGTGTACGAGGGCACCCGCACCAAGCGGTTCATCCCCTTCTTCTGGTCTCCCGAGGTCGCCCTGTGCGACATGGAGGAGGACGCCTATGCCTTCGAGAACTGCCAGCAGATTCGTACCAAGCCCTTCAGCCGCCCTGTGAAGCGCAACTGGCCCGAGTGCGGCCGCGAGGTCAAGCTGGTGGAGCACGCCCATGACGAGCCCGTGTATATCGGCTTCAACCGGGAGAAGTACTTCAAGAACTGCAAGAACGCCTACTTTAAGTACGGCGGAACCGGCATTGAGTTCTCCGAGGGCCTGTACAAGGCCGGCCTCCTGCACCACGAGGAGGAGGAGTTCAACGGCGCCATGATCTCTCCCTTCGACTGGGTGCTCAAGCATATCCCCACCCCTCCCAAGGATCCCGAGGTCATCAAGGCCATCATCGACGAGGGCATCGTGGAGGACAACGGCGCGTTCGTCTGCGAGGCCTACGGCACCAAGGACGGGAAGAAGATCATGGTGGACCTGCACCTGTCCGCCCCCGGCATTGAGGAGGCCTATGAGCGGGCTAAGATGACCGGTGAGATGTACCTGACCGGCCAGGGCGCGTTCCTGTACACCAAGCTGCTGGTCAACGATATGGTTCCTCAGAAGGGCCTGATCTCCTCCGATATGCTGGATGACGAGCAGGTGGAGCAGTACCTGGCCTGGGCCAAGGAGTGGGGCATCACCTACAACATCGAGATCAAGGAGGGCAAGGTCTGGGAGGAGTAATCCCCCGGGCGAAGCCCTGAAAAAAGTTTTCGCCCGCCTTTTACAAAAGGCGGCGGGGTCCAGGGGCAGCGCCCTTGGCGGGTCCGGGCGGAGCCCGGCGGAGAGCCGAAGGCGAGGCTTCGGCGACTCAAAACAAATCGCGAGGCGGGGAAGCCGGAGGCGAAGCCCTCCGGCCCCCCTGACCAAAGTAAACGACAAAAAAGGAGACATGCAGCATGACCATTCAGGAGTACGTGGAGCGCGGCCGCGCGGCCGTGGACGCCATCAAGGACTACACCCAGGAGCAGGTGGATAAGCTGTGCTACGAGGGCGCG
>JAAWIL010000175.1 GCA_022796315.1 Oscillibacter sp.
TCCGCAGGCATCCTGACGGATGGCAAGGATTTTTAACGCAGTCAGGGCGGAAAATACGCCGCCAAGACATGCGCGGGGAGATTTTAAACAGGCTCTTACTCCTCCTCATCCGTCACAATCAGGCCATAGCCCCCGTTTTTCCGCTGATAGACGATGCACAGACTGTCGTCCTCGCTGTTGCGGAAGACGAAAAAGTCGTGGTTCAGCAGATTCATCTGGAGGATCGCCTCCTCCTGGCTCATGGGCTTCACGGAGAACCGCTTGGTCCGGACGATCTGGAACTCCTTCTCCTCCGCAACCTCAAAGTCGTCACTGGGCGCGGCGGGCGGGAAGCCCTCGCTGCGCAGACGCTTGGACAGGCGGGTTTTGTTCTTCAGAATCTGCCGCTCAATGTAGCCGACGGCGGCATCCACCGCGCTGCGCATATCTCCGTCCGGGGCCTGGGTCTGGGCCCGCAGAAGCGTGCCGCCGTCCCGGATGGTTATCTCCACCGTGCACAAGTGGTCCTTCTCCACAGAAAACGTCACAGACGCCGTGGCACTCTCCCCCCGGAGATACCGCTCCAGCTTGGAGACCTTCTTCTCGGTGTAGCTCTTGATGGAGTCATTGAGAGAGACTTTCTTGCAGGCGTAGGTAAACTTCATGGTGATCGCTCCTTTCGTGGGAGAGGAGGTACCGCCCTCCCCTTTTGTACAGTATAGCACATATCTTTCCGGTTGTATAGTAAAATCTGCACATAGTTAACAAATTCTTCAAGAGTCCCAAAATCTCCCAAAAATAGACGCCGTTCGACAAAAGATCCTATTTACAAATACCCCTCCCATGTGCTACGATAATCCAGGAAGCTTTCCAATATCCCACCCGCTTGGGCCGCTTGACGCGTCGCGTTGAGCGGCTCCTTTTTATTCTCCGGGCGGGTCCAACGGAGAACGCCCCCTTGGAGGGTCATCCACAAACGCAGACCGCCCGTCCCGACACCAGCCGGAACGGACGGCAACCACGTGAAACCAGGACCGGGCCGTCAGTCGGCGCGGCTGTACTTCTTCTCAATGTCCGTAATCAGCCCCACCCGCATGGCGTGGCGTCCGCCCTCAAACTCCGTGTCGAAAAAGGCGTCCACGATCATCTTGGCCAGCTCCGTGCCCACGACACGGGCCCCCATGGCGATGATGTTGGCGTTGTTGTGCAGGGCCGCCATGTGGGCGGAGTAGGGCTCGCTGCACACCGCCGCCCGGATGCCGGGCACCTTGTTGGCCGCCAGGGAGATGCCGATGCCGGTTCCGCAGAGTAGCACACCCTTGTCCACCTCGCCCCGGATCAGGGCCTCCGCCACCGCCAGGCCCTTGTCGGGGTAGTTCACCCGCTCCGTGGGGGCCATGGCGCCGAAATCCACGCAGGTGAACCCCCGCTCCGTCAGGTGCGCCATCAGAACCTCTTTCAGCTCCACGGCGGCGTGATCGCAGCCAAAACCGATTTTCATAGAAATGTCCTCCTTGATTGGGATGGGGTACATCCCCTGTTCAGGGCCCGCGGCGACGCCGGGGACAGGGGTATTGTACCACAGAGGGGCCGGAACTTTCCACCGGTTCCCCCGGATTGCGGCTGGACAAAATTCCGGACGCTTTTTGGGCAGAATGCACAAATTCTCCGGAGGTTTTCCGGCGGGATGCCCGGCGGCGCGGGTCAGACCGAGAGGCCCCATTCCCGCGGCGTACCCCCCCAAGCGTAAAACCCGCAGCCGGACAGGCCCCAGGAACAGGGCTTGCCAGCTGCCTGATTTTCGTGTACTGTATGGGTATCGAACACCGGCCCGGGGCCATGGGGGATCTGCGGGGCCAAAAGGAGGGCCTATGAGAGGAACATCTGGATTGCTGGCGCTGGCCTTGTGCCTGCTGCTGACCGCCTGCGGGGCGGCGGAGGAGCCGCCGGAAACCGCCGATCCCCCGGCGGGGCTGATGGAGGCGGTGTGCCGGAGCCAGGAGGGCCTGCCGGAGCTGGAGACCCTGACACCGGAGGACCCGGCCTTCGGAGAGTACCTGACCGCCTATTACCAGCTGAGCCTGGAGGAGGTGGAGGACGGAATCATCCGCTGCGCCTCCGGCATGAGCGCCTGCGAGCTGGCCGTTCTGCGCTTTTCCGGGGAGGCGGATCTGCAGGCCGTGGAGACGGCCCTGCTGGCCTATCAGGAGAGCCGGGCCGGGGACTTCACCGGCTACCTCCCGGAGGAGGCGGCGCTGGTGGAGGACGGCCTGGTGGTGCTCCAGGGCCGCTGGGCGGCGCTGCTGCTGTGCCCGGAGCCGGAGGCGGCGCGGGAGGCCCTGCTGGCCCGCTTTGACCCGGACGCCCCGCCGCTTCCGGAGCGTCCGGAGGCGCCCCCGGAAGAGGAGGAGCCGGACCCCCCGCCGCAGGAGGAGCCGGAGCCCCCGGAGGAGGTCCCGGCCGGCAGCCCGGCGGAGGCCGGGACGCCCCCTCCGCCGGACCCGCCCTCCGGCGGGAAGGAGCCCCCGGAGACACCAAAGCCCCCGGAGACTCCGGAGCCCCCGGACCAGACGGTCCCGCCGCCTTCCGGGGAGTATGACCACGACGCGGTGCTGGCGGCGGTTCGGAGCGGCGACAGCAGCGGCCTCTCGGAAAAGAGCCGGGCGGTGCTGGAGGCGGCAAGGGCCGTCCTGGACCAGACGGTCACCGGGGAGATGAACGACTATGAAAAGGAACTGGCGATTCACGACTGGATGCTGGACTGGGGCCGGTATGACCACGAGACCCTGAGCCGGCTTCCCGGCCAGGAAGCCGGGGCGGACAGCGGCAATCCCTACGGGTTCCTGGTGGGAAAGGCGGGGATCTGCACGGGCTACGCCGCCACCTTTCAGCTCTTCATGGAGCTTCTGGGGGTGGAATGCGTCCTGGTGGAGGGCACCGCCCACGCCGGCACGGCGGACCACGCCTGGAATCTGGTCCGGCTGGACGGGGAGTGGTATGGGGTCGATGTGACCTGGGACGATCCCTCCACGAAGATCCCGGTCTCTGAGGAGACGGCGCACCGGTATTTCAATGTGACCAGCGCCTTTCTGCGGGGGAACGACCACCAGTGGACGGAGGAGGGCGTGCCGGAGGCCGAGGGGACGGTGTGGGCATGGCAGCCGTAAGCTCCGCCCGCAGGCGCGTTTCGGAGCGCGGCCGCCGCTTGCGGCGGCTCTTAGAGCCTGTTTAAAATCTCCCCGCGCATGTCTTGGCGGCGTATTTTCCGCCCAGACTTCGTTCATCGGTTGTGAATACAGGTTCTAAGTTTTCAGAACTTTTTTAAAGTTCTGAAAACTTGCTCAGGCTGTCGAACATACTTTTTTGACAGCCTGACGCCCGCCCCCGGAAGGGGGCGGGCGTCATAAAGAAGTTAAGGGCAGGACAGGCCGCTGCGGTCTGTCCTGCCCTTTTATTCTGTATAACCCACTATGACACTTTCGAGGAAAGTGTCCGTGGGGGAGAACTATAAACTGCTCTTTACCGTCCGTCTGTCCCCTTGTCGCAGCCATACCGGTAAAAATTGCGGAAAAGCCGCTGGGCCTCGGTACTGGTAAACAGCTCTGTAAAGGAGCCGGCAATTTTATACCAGAAGTCCCGGTCAAAAGTCATGGACTTCTCAGCCATATAAATGCCGGTGTCTGTTCCATCGTCTACATAGAAATAAACCACATCCCCGATATCATCCCCAAAGGGAAATCCATTAGGACAGTCCTCAAAGAAACCCACTGTGGCGTCAAAATCCTTCATATCGTCCCAAGTCCAAAATGACATCTCCGGTATGACCCAATTGGGGCGCTTGTCCTCAATACGACCGCCGCCGAATTTGCGGAAAATTTCACAGTAGTCCTCCGGCAGAGGAACCGGAAAATGATCCCTGATTACATTTAACTCTGTTTCCACTTCGTCTTTCCAGTTGGGTCTCCAGTGGGGATTGTACCCGTCACATGCTCTGCACATCTCATCTTGAAAACCACCAAAAAGGAGATTTATCCGCTCTACTAAATTCATAATTGCAATCTTCTCCATTCTGCGAATTCCAGTTTGCCGATGCGTTCATTATAAGGCAACACCCGCTGAAAAGCAACTTCTTTCCAGCGGGTGTTGGCTTCTTTACAGGAGCGGCCCCGAAGGGGGCGGGCGTTCTTTATATAGTCAAAACACTTGAAAATCGGTATCCGATTTTCAAGGCGGGCGAGGCCGCCGGCACATCCATGTGCCGTGTTTTGTCTATGAAGTCCA
>JAAWIL010000176.1 GCA_022796315.1 Oscillibacter sp.
TGAAGTCCACCGTCAGGCCGTTTCACGGCCCCTGGGGCGCCTATGCGCCCCAGGGTTGAAAAGAAGCATTTGCTTCTTTTCAACTGCGGTGACTATAACGCCGGTCTACAGCAAAAGCGCACCGTATACACGGTGCGCTTTTGCGTATTGCGAGAGTTCAGCGTTCCATCTATTTCAACCCTCCGGCCCATCGCAACGGCGGCTGTTGGCCTTGCCGCGGCATCCGCCGCGAAGCCGCCGGGCCTGGAAGGGGTTACCACCGGTTCCCGAAGAAATAGTCGAAGATATCGTAGCCGTTGCCGTACTGGCCGCCGTTTTGGGGCAGCTGCTCCTCCGGCTGGGTGACCGTCTGCTGCTGCTGTTCCTCCGGGGGCACGGTGCCCCAGACCAGGTCCACGGTGATGATCTCACCGGCCCGGTAGACCGTGAGCTCGCAGGCGTCTCCGGCAGAGTACTTCTTCTTCACGGCGTTCAGGTCGTTGACCGTCTTGATCTCCGTGTCGTCCACCTTGGTGATCACATCGCCCATCCGCAGCCCCGCCTTCTCCGCGGCGCTGCCGTCCTCCGTGGAGCAGACAAACACTCCGGAGGTCACGCTGTAGCGGTACTGGGCCGCCATCTGCTCCGTCATGGACTGGGGGAAGATGCCCAGGTAGGGCTTGTTGGCCACATAGCCGTTGGTCATGATGTCCTGCACCATGGCGATGACGTCATTGATGGGGATGGCGAAGCCCAGGCCCTCGGCGTTGGTTCCGCTGGAGGAGCGGGTATACTTGGCGGAGACGATGCCCACCACCTCGCCGCTCTGGTTGAAGAGGGGTCCCCCGGAGTTGCCGGGGTTGATGGAGGCGTCCGTCTGGATCATGTTGAAGGGAATCCCGTCCACATTGATGGTCCGGTTCACGCTGGAGACCATGCCGCCGGTCTGGGAGAAGGTCAGCTCTCCCAGGGGGTTGCCGATGGCCAGCACCCGGTCACCCACCCGCAGCTCCGTGCTGTCGCCCAGGGTAACGGGATGGAGGCCGGAGGCGTTCACCTTGATGACGGCGATGTCATAGTCCTCCTCGCCGCCCACCATCTCGGCATCGTAGGTGTCGCCGCTGTAAAGGGTCACCTTCACGGCGCTGGCCCCGTCCACGACGTGGTAATTGGTGACAATGTAGCCGTCAGTGGTCAGAATGAAGCCGGAACCGGCGCCGGTGGTGGGCTGCTGCGTCTCCCACAGGCCGTTGCTGACCACCGTCTGGCCCTGGGTGCTGATGGCCACCACGCTGTCCACATTGGCGGCATAGACCTGGGCGTCGGTCAGCGCCCCCTCTTCTCCGGCGGCCTTCACCAGCTCAGGGGTCACGTCCGTCTCCGGCGTCTCCCGCTCCGTTTCCGTCCGAAGGCCGGAGGTGCCGTCCGCCGCGGTTCCGCCGTCCAGATAGCGGCCCGCCGCCCAAACGGTTCCGCCGCCCACGGCGCCCCCCAGAATGGCGCAGCTCAGCGCCAGGGCCGTGAGTTTCAATCCCATACGATTCTTCTTGACAGGCCTCATCTCCTGAATCACCGTCTCCTGTCCGGCCTCCCGGGTGTCATAGCGCTGTCCGGGCTCGGTGCCGTCCCTGCGGTAGGTGTAATGGTAGAGATTCTGTTCATCGTGATACATCACTGGTTCCTCCTTATCCATACTGCCGGTCTCTCTCCAGTATGCCTGTTTTCGGAGTTTCTCAGACAGCCGGAACCTCCTGTGACAGGGTTACTTTACCAAATCTTTGTGGCGAAATTGTGAAAGGACCTTGTACGGTTTTTGAATTTTTGTTTCTTGACCGGGTTTCTGTTTGCAGTATAGCTCCGCCATCTTAAAAGATCCTGAAAGAACTTTGAAGGTTTCGTGAACGGGGCGTGCTTGATTGGGAGAGGCGGTCTGCTGCGGGGGAGGGCCCGGCCTGGGTCCGGGCCCTGCGGGGAAGTCCGGATGTCGGGGGAGGACGGGCGGCTGATAGCCGCCCCTACAGGGAAATCCGGAGGTCGCGGGAGGACGGGCCGCCAAGGGCGGCGGCCCCTACAACCAAGTCCCTTGGGTTGATCCCATCCCCTTGGAGCTGGCTGGCCGGAGGCCAGACTGAGGGGGCTTTTCCGTCCACGGACGTGTCTCATGGGGAGATTCCCCGTCTACGGGCGCACCCCCTTCGGAGGCTTTGACCCTGTAGGGGCGGTTACCAACCGCCCGTCCGAAGGGAGATCCGGTCTGCCGTGGGGAGGAAAAAACGCCGGCCGCCAGACCTGGTGGTGGGAGGGGGTTGGCCCGGCCAGGGTCCGGGCCCTACCGGGGCTGTTGCTTTATGGGCGATTCGTATTCCCTCAGAGAAGGATTTGTGGTACAATCTGGACAGAGCCGCGAACCCGCCGGGCATCGCGTGCCCGGCCTCCTCTTCGCAGGCTCTCAAAAAATCTTCATGATATTCCTTCCCAACGGAAAGGCCGGAAGGAATATCTGCCATGTTTTGCGGCTGCCGCCGTAAACAGCTAAAATGATACAACAAAGGATGAACGCCGTGCTGAAACTGGAACACATCAAACTCCCCCCGGGCCACCGCCCGGAGGCCCTGCGGACCGAGGCCGCCCGGCTGCTGCGGATTCCCCCGGAGGATCTTCTCTCTCTGGAGATCCTCCGGCGCAGCGTGGACGCCCGAGAGGGGGCGTCGCTGGTCTATGCCGCCGCCGTCTCCGTCCGGGACGAGGCCGCGGTCCTGCGCCGGAGCCGCCGGGGCGTCCTCCCCTGGGAGCCCCCGGCGCCTTACCGCCTCCCCGGCCCTCTGCCTCCGCCGGAGATCCCCCCTGTGGTGGCGGGAGCGGGGCCCGCTGGGCTCTTTGCCGCCCTGACGCTGGCCCAGGCCGGCCAGCGGCCCATCCTGCTGGAGCGGGGGCGGCCCGTGGAGGCCCGGAAGGCCGACGTGGAACGGTTCTGGTCCACCGGCGTCCTGGATCTCACCAGCAACGTCCAATTCGGCGAGGGCGGCGCCGGCGCGTTTTCCGACGGGAAGCTGAACACCGGCACCAAGGACCCCCGTCACCGCTTCATCCTGGAGTGCCTGACCGCCTGCGGCGCACCGCCGGACATCCTCATCGACGCCAAGCCCCACGTAGGCACGGATTACCTGCACGCAGTCCTGCAGGCCCTCCGCCGGCAGCTGATGGACCTGGGGACGGACATCCGCTTTGAGACCCGTCTGACGGACCTGGCGCTCCAAAACGGCGCGCTGGCGGGAATCACCGTGGAGGGACCGGGGGGGCCAGCCGCCCTGCCCTGCCGCCGGCTGATCCTCTGCCCCGGCCACTCCGCCAGGGACACCTTCGCCATGCTCCACGCCAAGGGGGTGCCTATGGAGGCCAAGCCCTTTGCCGTGGGCGTGCGGATTGAGCAGCGGCAGGCGGACTGCGACGCCGCCCAGTACCGGCAGTACGCCGGGCACCCGGGGCTGCCCGCCTCCACCTACAAGCTCTCCTGCCACCTGCCCAGCGGACGGGGGGTATTCTCCTTCTGCGTCTGTCCCGGCGGAGAAGTGGTGGCCGCCGCCTCGGAGGCGGGCCGTGTGGTCACCAATGGCATGAGTGAATTTGCCCGGGACCGGGAGAACATCAACGGCGCTCTGCTGGTAAACGTCACGCCGGAGGATTTCGGCGGTTCCCCCCTCTCCGGCGTGGCCTTTCAGCGCCGCTTGGAGGAGGCGGCCTACACCCTGGGCGGCGGAGGCTACCGGGCCCCCGCCCAGCGGGTGGAGGACTTCCTGGCCCGCCGGCCCTCCACGGGACCGGGCCGGGTGTTCCCCAGCTACCGCCCCGGTGTTCGCTGGACCAATCTCTGGGACTGCCTGCCCCCCTTTGTGGCGGAGTCCCTGGCGGAGGCCCTGCCCCTCCTGGGCAGGAAGCTCCGGGGCTACGACGGTCCTGACGCCGTGCTGACGGCGGTGGAGAGCCGGTCCTCCTCCCCGGTGCGGATTCTCCGGGACGGAGCCTGCCAGTCCGCTGTCCGGGGACTGTACCCCTGCGGAGAGGGAGCCGGATATGCCGGCGGTATCCTCTCCGCCGCCGCCGACGGCATCCGCTGCGCCGAGGCCCTTCTCTCGCGGGATTCGGAGGGTCTTTAGAGCCTGTTTAGGATCTCAGCGTGCGGGGATTGGCGAGGGGATTTTTTGTCCAGCAAGGCAAAACGCCGCCGCAATCCTGGCGGATTGCAAGGG
>JAAWIL010000003.1 GCA_022796315.1 Oscillibacter sp.
TCCTTGCCATCCGTCAGGATGCCTGCGGATTTTTGCCTTGCAGGGCAAAAAATCCACTCGCCAATCCATACACGTCGAGATTTTAAACAGGCTCTAAGGGAGATCCGGATCTTGTGGGGGGGGCAGGGCCCGGCCAGGGGTCCGGGCCCTGCCGGGAACTCCGGAGGTCATGGGAGGACGATACACCCAATCCCACACAAAAAGCGGACGCCCGCAGGCGTCCGCTTTGGATCTCCGAAATCGTCTTACACCAGCCCCTGGATTAAAATCACCAGGATCAGCACCGGCAGCACAAACTGGAAGTAGGGCTTCAGCCACTGGGGCATCCGCAGGCCCTTGCCGGCGTTGGTTTCCGCCAGATAGCGGTCATAGCCCCAGCCCCATTTGGTGACGCAGAACAGCAGATACACCAGAGAGCCCAGAGGCAGCAGCAGATTGCTCACCAAAAAGTCCTCAATGTCCAGCACCTGGCCCACGGCGCCGTTGGGCAGCGTCAGCTCGAAATACCAGAGGTTGTAGCCCAGGACACAGGGCATGCTGGCGAGCAGCATGAAGATCCCGTTGAACAGCGCGGCCTTTTTCCGGGACCAGCCGAAGTTATCAATACAGCTGGCCTGGAGATTCTCGAAGACGGCAATGATGGTGGAGAAGCTGGCGAAGGTCATGAACAGGAAGAACAGAGCGCCCCACACCCGGCCGCCGGCCATATGGATGAACACCTTGGGCAGGACCATGAAGATCAGGGAGGGGCCCTGGTTCGGCTCCATACCGAAGGAGAAGCAGGCCGGCAGGATGATCAGGCCCGCCATCAGGGCCACAAAGGTGTCCAGAGAGCAGATCCGGATGGCCTCGCTGACCAGGGTGTGCTCCCGGCTCATGTAGCTGCCGAAGATCTCCATGGCCGCGATGCCCAAGCTCAGGGTGAAAAAGGCCTGGTTCATGGCGGCGGTGACCACTTGGCCCAGTCCCGCGTCCATAGCCCGCTGGAAATCCGGCAGCAGATAGAAGCGCACGCCCTCCATGGCGCCGGGGAGCGTCAGACTGTGAACCGCCAGCACGGCGATCAGGGCCAGCAGGCCCAGCATCATCCACTTGGTGACCCGCTCCAGGCCCTTCTGAAGGCCGAAGCTCACGACCAGGAAGCCCACCACGACAGTCAGGACCATCCAGAGGGTCATCTCGCCGGGACTGTTCAGCATGGAGAGGAACACGCCGTCTACGGCGTCATCCGCCATGCCGGTGAAGGTGCCGCCAACAAACTTGAAGAAGTAGCCCAGCATCCAGCCGGAGACGGTGGTATAGAACATCATCAGCAGGTAGCAGCCCGCGACGCAGAACCAGCCGTGGATATGCCACTTGGTGCCGGGCTTCTGGAGGGCCTGATAGCCCTGGACGGCGCTCTTGCGGCTGGCCCGGCCCACGGCCAGCTCCATGGTCAGAACTGGCATGCCCATGATGACCAGGAACAGCAGGTAGAACAGGACAAACACGCCGCCGCCATATTGGCCGGTGACATAGGGGAACTTCCAGACGTTTCCGATGCCGATGGCGCAGCCGGCGCTCACCAGCAGGAAGCCCAGTCTGGACTGAAAATTTTCTCGTTTCATAGCGGGATCTCCTTCTCTAAGTGTACACAACAGGCGAAAAAAGGGAACGTGCTCCGAAGTCTATTTGCAACCCGGCCCCGATCCGGCGGCGTGCCGGGTTGCAAACAGACTCCAGCCGTTCCATCTTTTCGATTCTTCACTATAGTAACGGTGGTTGCGGAAAAAGTCAACACTTCTCTGGAAGAATATGCGGATTTACGCGGAATTTTCCCGGAGCTGCGTCAGCCGGCACCGCCCGGCGGGGGCGCTCCGGAAGCCGGGAGGGACTGCCCCGGAAAAAAACCGGGGACCGCCCTCAAGGGGGTCCCCGGTCATTGCGCGGATGGCCGCCTTATCGGTGGCAGCTGGCGCTCCAGTGCGTGCGCTGGCCCGCCGCGGCGCAGACAGCATGGTTGCCATCACAGAAGCCGCTCTCGTGCCGGTAGCCGCAGTAGGCGGTGCCGTAGTGGCTGTGCTGGCCAAGGGTTGTGCAGCCCGCCACAGAGCAGAGGGCCTGGCAGTGTCCGTCGCAGAATCCGGTTTCATGGTCATAGCCGCAGTAGGCGGTGCCGGAATGGGTGTGCCGCCCCGTGACGGCGCAGCCCTCTACAGAGCACAGGGCCCGGCAGAGTCCGTCGCAGAATCCGGTTTCGTGGTCATAGCCGCAGTAGGGCGTGCCGTTGTGGCTGTGGGGGCCCACTGCGTCACAGTCCTCCACGGTGCACAGGGCCCGGCACTTCCCGTCGCAAAAGCCGCTTTCGTGGGCATAGCCGCAGTAGGTCACGCCGCTGTGGCTGTGCCGCCCGGCAAGGGTGCAGCCCTGCACCGGGCAGACGGCAATCGCGGCGGGGGTCTGAACGGTCTGGACGCTCTGGGTGTTTCTGCGGGGTCCGTTATGATGCCCATGACCATGGGCCAGCGCCGGCAGGACGAGGGACACGGCGGTTAAAACAACAATGAAACAGACGGGAACAAGCTTCTTGGATTTCATGATGCACGACTCCTTTAGAATAGAATGTAATGAAAAGTATAGCACATCCCCAAGGGGGGCGCAAGGCTTTGGCGGGGAAAATTTTCCTGCCGCCGGGCCTTGCCGGAAAGGTCCGCTTTCTGCGGAGGTTACGCCTCCTCGATCTGGCGGGGAGGATGGAAGAAGGGAATTGCGGCGTCGTCCCGCCGCAGGAACAGCAGGCCGAATGACCCTGGGCCGCAGTTGCTGGCGATGGCGGAGGAGGCCTTTTGCAGGTAGACCCGCTCAAAGGGGCAGACCTGCTGCACCGTGCTTTGAATAAACTGGAGCTGATCCTCATCCATGCCGGAGTAGGTGATGAACAAGATCCGCCGGTCGATGTTTCTGATGTCCTGGAGAGTCCGCTTGATGTATTTCTTCGCCGCGTGGGAGAAGCTGCCCGTCTCCATATGGCCCACAACCATTTTGCTCTTTTTCAGCACCAGTACCGGATGCAGCAGCAGCGCGTCGCAGAGGATCTGAATGCGTTTTGAGATCCGCCCGGTCTGACACAGCATATGGGTGCTGTTGACGATGAACGCGGAGGAGATGAACCGCTCCACCCGCCGCACGGCGGCCACGATCTCCGCCTTGGTGGCATGGTGCTCCGCCAGATAGGCCGCGCACAGCACCGACAGCCCCATGCTGCTGGAGAGGTGTCCGGAATCAATCACGGTGACATTCTCAAAGGACTTCGCCGCCTCAAAGGCGTTTTGATATCCCTCACTGACGTTCTTTGCCATGGTGATGTGGATCACGTTCTGCGCCTCCGTCAGCCTGCCCGCGAAGAACCGCTCGTAGTCCTCCACGTCAGGGGGCTGGGAGACGCCCTTCCGTCCCCCGGCGATGTGCATCAGCAGCTCGTCGGGCTTCAGCTCCTCCCCGTCCAGGAACCGGCCCTCCTCCGTGCAGACATAGTAGGGACACACGGAGATGTCAAAGACGCGCCGGAGGCTCTCCGGGAGGTCACAGACGCTGTCCGTGGTGACCAGGACCGAGCGCCGCTGCACCTGCTCAAAGATCAGGATGTCCTTTTCAATATCCGACTGGATGGCGTCCTCGCTGATCTGGACCAGTTCCTTCGGGAGGATGCTCAGCACCGCCGCCTCCAGCAGCGCGCCGCTGACGGGCTTGGCCAGATATCCGCTGAAGCCCTCCCTGCGGTAGAGGAGCTGGTTGTCGCTGCCGGCGTTGGCTGTCAGGGCGACCACGGGCGCGTTCTGGCACAGGCCGCCGGGCTGTGCCCGCAGGGCGTGGAGGCACTCGATGCCATCCATCTCCGGCATCATGTGGTCCATCAGGATGCAGTCGTAGTAGTGGTTCTGCGTCAGCTTTAGACACTCCGTGCCGCTGGAGGCCGTGTCAATATGGATTTTGGTGTCCGCCAGGAGCTTGCTGACCACCATGAGGTTCATGTCGTTGTCGTCCACCACCAGGATGTGGGCGTCCGGGGCCTCAAAGCTCTGCCGGTAGGGTTCCCCGTCGCGGCGCTGGGCGCGGGAGGACAGGGTGAAGGTGCCCAGATCGCTGGCGTCAACGATATCCTGCTCCAGGGTGACAATGAATGTGGAGCCCTTGGTGTAGACGCTGTTCACGCTGATCTCGCCGTCCATCAGATCCACCAGCTGCCGGACGATGCTCAGCCCCAGGCCGGTTCCCTCGATGAGGCGGTTCTTCTCCTCGTCCACCCGCTGGAAGGCGTTGAAGATGTAAGGGATGTTCTCCTTGCGCACGCCCTGTCCGGTGTCCTCCACGGAGTACCAGACGCGGACCCGGTTTACCGACAGGCGCTCGCACCGGACGGAGAGGGTGACGGAGCCCTTGCTGGTGTATTTCACCGCGTTGTTCAGCAGGTTGATCAGAATCTGCTTGATGCGCACCTCGTCTCCGCAGAGCATGCTGGGGATGGAGGAGTCCACGTGGAGCTTGAATTCCAGGCCCTTCTCCTTGGCCTTGATCCAGATCATGTTGACGATTTCCGAGAAGAGGGCCCCGGTCTCATAGGAGACGTTGACGATCTCCATCTTTCCGGATTTGATTTTGGAGATATCCAGGATGTCGTTGATCAGGGTCAGCAGCAGCCTGCTGGCCCCCTGGATGTTCCGGGCGTTCTCGGCGATGTCCTCAGGGATGTCCTTCCGCAGGATGATCTCGTTCAGGCCGATGATGGTGTTGATGGGCGTGCGGATCTCGTGGCTCATGCTGGAAAAGAAGTGGTTCTCCGCCCGGTTCAGCTCTTCGATCTCCTTTTTCTGCTGCTGGGAGAGGGCGTTTTCCTCTTCGTACATCCGGGTCAGGAACAGCAGCAACACGCAGGTCAAAAGTCCCACCAGGACCACGGAGAAGGCGGAGTCAAAGAAGGAGCGCTGCTGGGTGCTCTGGATGATGTGCTCCGGAAAATAGAGGGCGAGGCCATAGCAAAGCAGGGTCTCCGCCGTACAGAGGGCGAAGAACACCGCCATGCGCTTCCCCTGCAAGGTCAGGCAGACGTAGATGAAACAAAACACAAACCACTCCGGCACGCCGCTGTAAAACCCGCCCGCCGTAAAAAAGCTGATGGGAAACAGGGTCAGCAGCAGCACGGTGATGGCCGTGGCCCCCGTATGGATGCACTCCTTCCGGACGCTGTACTTCACAATCGCCGCCATGGCCAGCAGGCTCACAGCCAGGATCAGGATATTCCAGGGGTTCCGGCCCATGGGCAGGATGAATACCAGCGCAACCATGCAGGTGCCCGTTACAATCCGGAACATCCGGTCACGCAGGCTGATTCTGTGGTCGGAGATGATGTTAAACCATTTTTGAATCACGCAGTTGTTCACTCCTCAAAACGTGGTGTGCAGGGGATGCGTTCCGGGTGCTCTGTGAGACCCTGCCGCGCCGCGTCCCGGCGATGCCGCCGGTGGCGGAGGCCGTCTCCCGGGAGGGGCCGTCACAGCTCGCCGATGTGGGCGCAGAGATCCCGGTATGCCTGCAGCAGCGCGGAGTGGTGTTCCAGGATGTAGTCTGCGTCGCCCTGCTTTCCGGCCATCTCCAGCGCCTTGGCCTGGGCGGAAAGGGTCTCCGCGCCAATGGTCAGGGAGGTGCTCTTCAAGGCGTGGACCTTGACCGCGTACTCCCCCCAATCGCCCTGTTCATACAGGGAGACCAGCTCTGAGATCTTGCCCGGGCTCTGGGTACAGAAGAGCCGCAGCATTTCCAGGTAAAAGTTCTCGTCTCCGGCGCAGTAGTTCAGGCCAATCTCCGTATTGACGCCGGCCTGGGTGAGCCGGCCGTAGGGAATCACGGATTCCTCAGCCGGCGGAGCGGCCGGGGGCTCCGGCGGATTCACCGGCTCCGGGGCTGCGGCGGGTTCCTCCAGGGGCGGCTTTATATCAGGGGGGTCCAACCGCGCCTGCGAAGCGGGGACAGGCTCCTTTTCAGGCGGCGGAGCTGCGGACTTGGCGGTGTACTGGATGCAGCTCTTGGGCAGGACCTTCCGCAGCACCCGTTCCAGCACCGTGCGCTCAATGGGCTTGGGGACAAACTCGGTGAACCCCTCGCTGCGGAACATCTCCCTGGCGCCGCTGACGGTATTGGCGGTCAGCGCGATCACCGGCAGCGCCCGGTACTTGCCGTTTCGGAGCTCGCGGATCTTTTTCAGGGTCTCCACACCGTCGAAGCCGGGCATCATGTGGTCCAGGAAGATGATGTCGTAGGAGACGCTGCTGCACCGGGCGATGGCCTCCCGGCCGCTGAGGCAGGTGTCCACCTCGATTCCATAGCTGCCCAGAACGCCCTTGGCCACCACCAGGTTCATCTCCTCGTCGTCCACCGCCAGGGCCCGGACGCCGACACAGGTGAAGGGCTTTCGGCCTGCGGCCTGGTCCTCCGCGAACCCGCGCTCGCCCATCTCCCCGTTCAGAAGGTTGGCGACCGAGATGGCGGAAAAGGGCTTGTGGATCACCATCAGACTGCTCCCGCTGTCCAGAGTGAACTCCCGCTCTGCGATTACAACGACACGGAGGGTCTTGGACAGATCCTCGTAGTACGCCTGGTCCTCCTGGTATTCCGCCTGGGTGATGAAGGCGTGGGTCAGCGCGTGATTGCGCTGGAGCTTGAGGAAGCCCTCGAAATTGTGGGCCTGATACCCGTGGACGCCCAGGCCCTCTACCAAGTTCAGAATCAGCCCGTCATAGTAGCCCCGCACCTCGTCACAGCTGTACTTTTCCGGATTGAAATAGCAGGCGATGCAGAGCTGGTCCGCGTGGGTCAGGGTGATGCAGGGACGTTCGTCCACAACGCCCTGGGGGATGACGATATGGGCGTGCAGGCCCTGGCGGTCGTTGCTGTCAAAGTGGATAAAGCCGCCCATGGCGTTCAGGAGTCCCCGGGCAATGGGCAGCCCCAGGCCGAGCCCTCCCGTGAAGCGGCTGCTTCCGGAGTCCACCTGGTAAAAATCGTCGTACATCTGAAGGAGCTGGGAGTCCGTCATGCCGATCCCGGTGTCGTGGATGTCAATCACCAGATTGACGCCATAGCCCTCCCGGCGGGAGTCGATCTGGACGTTGACGCCGCCCTCCTCCGTAAATTTGATGGAGTTTTCCACCAGGATCTTCAGCACGTGGGAGATTTTCTCCGCGTCGCCCACCAGAACCGCGGGGATTTTCGGATTGATGTCAAACACGATTTCCAGGTGCGGCCGGTTGCTCTGCAGCGCGGTCATGGTGATGACATCGTTCAGCACCGAGGTGATCATGTACTCTTCCTTGGCCGGAACCAGCGTGCCCTCCACAATCTCCGTATAGTCCATCATGTTGTTGATCTGGTTGGAAAGACGCTTTCCCGCCATCTCAATGGAGGTCATATCCGTCCGGATCTCCGGGGGAAGGTTTCTTCCCAGGGCCACCTCGCTGATGCCGATCACCATATTGATGGGGGTGCGGAGCTCGTGAGACACATTGGATAAAAAGACGGCGCTCTGCTTTCCGGCCGTCTCCAGATCCGCGAATACGCGCGCATACCAGTTCCGCTGCGCAATCCTCTGCTTGATCCAGAATCTGGAAAGCGCCGTACCCCCAAAGACCACAACAGCACCGAGCCCCAGGCGAACCGCAGACGGGAGCTCCATGCCAGAAGAGATGGTATGAAGGATCAGAGCATGATACAGCAGCTCCAGCACATACAGCAGCTCGATCATGTGCAGAATCCATTTTTTGTTCAGCATGAACAGCGCCAGGATCAGGATGCAGGCCGCAGCGGGGATGTCGAAGAGGGTGGCCTCGTGGATTCCAAAGAAAAAGAACTCCACCAGCATCAGTCCGGCGCATAAATACTCATAAAAGGCATCGGAGCCCATCCGCGCGATGTGCAGAAGCCACACGCTGAAGCAGCCCGCCAGCATCAGCGGGACCACCCAGAGCTCCCAGGCCAGAAGGACCACAATCAGGCTCAGCAGGGCGCTGAACGACGTGGTGACGACAGCCAGCAGCAGATGCCTGCTTGTCTGCTCGTCCGATCTCATGCCTTCTCAAACTCCTGAGCCACCCGCTTCAGCAGCTCCTGGGGCTGATAGGGCTTTTTTAGATAGTTCACCGCGCCCAGCTGGATGGCGCTGCGCACGTCGTCTTCCTGGCTGGAAGCGGTGAGGAAAATGACGGGCGTGTCGGCGGCGAACTCCTTCATGCGGGCGAAGGTCTCGATGCCGTTCATTCTGGGCATCTCGATGTCCAGGAGAACCAGGTCCATTTTCTCGCGCCGCAGCGTATCCAGCGCCTCGACCCCGGAATTGGCGAAAAAGACGTCATAGACCTTTCCCAGGATCATTTTCGTCCGCATCAGATTCATATCGTCATCGTCTACTACCAAAATGCGCTTCTGCATAGGATTGCCCCCCTGTTTTATGACTGCGTCAAAATCATATTGAGATTTATTTTAAAGGAAGCGCGCAAGAAAATCAAGACCGGATTTTGTCTGAAAGAGGCCGGGGGGGCGCGCGCTGTCAATACGAAAGGAGCCCCTTCCCTCAGGAGAGGCTCCCTTGAATTTCATCCTGCAAAGTTTCCAGAAAACACTGGGCCACTTCGCTGAGGGGATTGCTGGCGTGGGTGATGGCGTAAAAGTACATCATGTCGCCGCTGTCCAGGCATTTGGTGGAAAGGCCGGGGTAGAGATTCAGCACCCCCTTGTCGCTGACGCCCAGAAACACGGCGTCGCTGTTGGGCAGCAGAGAGTACAGCAGGGCCATGCTGGTCAAGAAGATGTTTTTGTGGTTGTTGGTGTAATGCAGAAAACTGAAGCTCGCCGCCTCCTGGTAGAAATCCATGTTGTGGGAATTTCCCCGGATTTGGGGAAACCGCATGAGGTCCTGCTCCGTGATGTGCTCCATTGTCTCCAGGGGGTGCCCTTTTCGGAAAAGCACATAAGGCTTGGTCTCGAAGAGCTTGGTGAAATTGATTTTCTTTTCAGAGAAGTAGGCCAGCTGGGCGGCGTTGCTCCGGGAGTTGGTGTGGATGATGCCGATGTCGGATTTTTTCTGCAGCACATCCTGGATGCATTCCTGCGTGTCCTGCTCTGTCACGGTAATGGCATATTTGTCAATCCGGCTGACCCGCTCCCGGTAGAACCGAAGGAAGACCGAGGTGACAAACGTATAGCGGCAGGTGGAGATCCGCAGCATGGTAACGGCCTCGGATGGGTCGCTGGAGGAGTACTGGACCCGGATCTGCTCCAGCTCCATCAGAACGCCGCTGATGGAGTGAATGAACGCCGTGCCGGCCGGGGTGGGGATGATCCCCTTGCTGGTGCGCTCAAAAATCGTAAAGCCCAGTTCGGACTCCAGCTCCTTGATGGCGATGCTCAGCGTGGGCTGCGTAACATAGAGGGCGGCGGCTGCCCGGCTGATGGAATTTTGGCGGTATGCCTCCAGCACGTATTTGAATTGCTGCAGATTCATAGATTCCTCCATTTTTTGTTTCCGTGCCCCGCTGGGATCGGACTGAAGACATGATTTTGATATGATTGTAGATAGTTTCCGCGAAGATTGCAAGTGCTTTTTCACAAAATGAAAAAGAATGAACCGGGAAACGAGAGAAAACGCGGTTGCTGGGACACAATTCGTGAGGAATGGGGTGAAAATTGGTCATTGTGCATAAAAATAAGTGAAGCAATTGATGCAAACAGAACAGAGTGCATAAAAAATTTTTATAGCTCAATAAAAAGGGACAATTTTTCAAAACGCGGAGTTGTATGTAAAATCATTCACAAGGGAAGTTGGACACAGATCTGCACGGCTTTCTGCGGAGCCTGCCGGTGTGGACGGCTTGGGATGCGAATCATGAAAGGAGAATCTGAACCATGAAGAATATGCCTGTGCTTTTGACCTTTGATGTAGACGGCGAGATGATTTGGCGCTGCCGTGATCCGGAGAACGCGGACCGCCCGGTGACGCTGTCTCTGGGACACTACGGTCTGAACTGCGGCCTGCCTCGGATCTTGAAGGTGCTGAAAAAGTATGACGCTCCCGCGACCTTCTTTGTCCCCGGCATGACGGCGGAGATGTTTCCCCATGTACTTCCCGGCATCATGGAGGCGGGGATGCATGAGATTGGACACCACAGCTACAGCCACACGTATCCGGACAAGTTTCCCTCCGGGGAAGCGGAGGCGGAGGACTATGCCAAGGCCAGCCGGATCATTGAGCCGGTGATTGGGAAAAAGCTCAAGGGCTACCGCTCCCCCGCCTGGGAATTCAGCTGCAGCACCCTGGATATTCTGGAGGACATGGGGATGGAGTACTCCAGCAATATGATGGGTTCGGACCGGCTGGAGCTGTTGGAGATCTTCGGCAGGAAGAGCGATATTGTGGAGATTCCGATCCATTGGATTCTGGACGACGCCGCGTTCTGGCTGTACAGCGTCCGCATTGCCGGCAAGTGCATGCAGCCCCTCAGCGCCGTGGAGGACTGCTGGATCAAGGAGTTCGACGGCCTCTACGAGGAGTTCCTGGAGGAAGAGGAGAACGGGATGGATTCGGACATCGTCTTTGTTCTGACCTGCCACCCCCAGGTGATTGGACGGCCCTCCCGCATGACGGTGCTGGAGAATGTGATCCGCCATATCAATTCCTGCCCCCATGTGGAGTTTGTGACAGCCGGACAGGCTGTGGCGGACTATAAGCGGCGCCACGGCATTACCAAGTGAGTTTCCCGTTCCCCGCGTTCTGTGCGTTTCAGAACCTGCTTTGCAGATTCTGGAAAATAATACAAAAGGAGAATGAACGAAATGAAAAAAGTCTTGTGTATCCTGCTTGTGATGATGATGCTTCTCTCTGGCTGCGGCCTCGGCGGCAGCAATCCCGGAACGGGCGATGCGGAAAACAGCACCTCCGGCGACGGGTCCACCGGCGGCCAGACCCCCGATGAGGGCGCCCAGGCCGCCCTTCCTGAGAACGCCACCGACGATGAGATCAACGCCTTCATCACGGCGGCCTCCAGCAATCCGGAGAAGATGATTATTAAGTACGCCTCCACCAGCCCCGATCTCAATGGACAGGCCTACCTGCGGGCGGCCCGGAAGTTCCTGCAGACGCTGAAGGAGGAGCTGGGCGACAAGGTTGAGATCCAGTACTACATGAACTCCACCTTCGGCGGCTCTGCGGATGCCGTTCTGGGCGGACTGCAGAATGAGACCTTCGAGCTCACCGACTGGCCTCTTGGCAGCTTTGCGGAGTTCACCAACGCCTTCCAGCCCCTGGACGTGCCCTATCTGGTGACCACCTCCCAGGAGGCCTATGACCTGCTGGCCGGTCCCGCCGGTGATCTGATGGCCGAGAAGTGCACCAGCGAGACCAACATCAAGCCGCTGTACTATGGCATCATCGGTATGCGCCAGATGACCAATTCCAAGCACGAGGTGACGGCGCCGGACGACCTGAAGGGTCTGAAGATGCGCGCCCAGAACAACTCTGTTCAGGTGACGGGCCTCTCCGCCCTGGGCTGCAGCATTACCACCATGGCCTTCTCTGAGCTCTTCACCTCTTTGCAGCAGAAGGTGATTGACGGACAGGAAAACCCCATTGAGACCATCTACAATTTCCAGTATTACGATGTGCAGGACTACCTGACCGTTACCAACCACCTCTGCACGGCCGGCGTGGTGGCCTGCAACAACGACTGGTACGAGGGCCTCTCCGACGAGTTCAAGGCTGCCGTAGACAAGGCCGCGTCTGTGGCCGGGCGTTACAGCATTGAGGAGCTGAACAGCTCTGAGGCCGGTGTTCTGGAGCAGCTGAAGGAGAAGATGACGGTGACGGAACTCAGCGGCGAGCAGCTCTCCGCCTTCCAGGAGAGCGCCAAGAGCGCCTGGCCTCAGCTGAGAGAGGAGATCGGCGCGGAGTACTTTGACCAGTTCCTGGCCGCGGCCAATCTGAGTCTCGACTGATGAAGCGGTGCCGGCATAGAAACGCCGGCGGACCGGATGGGCGGCGTTCCCGCATGGGGCCGCCCGTCCGGTATGAAGTTCGGAGGGAGTTTTCATGAAAGCATCCAGAGTCCGATGGTTTTTCAGCCATCTGGAATACCTTTTGTCCATGCTGTTCATGGGCGTGATGGTATGCCTGCTCTTTGTGCAGGTGGTTTCCCGCTATGTGTTCGGGTCTTCCCTGGCGTTTACAGAGGAGATTTCCGTAATCCTCTTTATCCTCTCGGTATATATCGGCGCCATTGGCGCCACCCGGCGGGGTCAGCATCTGCGGATCGAGCTGCTGACCCAGACGATGAGCCCCCGGGGACAGACGGTCTGCCGGATCGTCTCCAACATCATCTTTATCATTGTCAACTGCATCCTGGGCTATGGCACCTGTCTGGTGGTGGCGAACCTCTTCAAGTTCGGGATGACGACCCCGATTGTAAAGCTGCCCAAGTGGATTCCCTATGCGGTGATTCCGTTGGCATTCCTGCTGATCAGCATCCGCCTGGTGGAGGACACCGTCCGCCAGTTCCGCAACCTGAACAGCGGGGAATATGATTTCTGCAAGAATGGCGAGGCCGCGCCGGCGGATGGCGGCACAGAGAAGGAGGGATAAGGAGTATGGCACTTGCGACCTTGGCGTTTGTGACGATTGCGCTGCTGCTTCTGGGGGTGCCGATCGGCATCTCGATTGCGGCCGGCCTGATCTCCTCGTCTCTGCTCTTTGACGTTACCACGCTGAAGTTTATCTGCCAGCAGCTGTACACGGGTCTGGACTCCTTCGCGCTGCTGGCGGTCCCCGGATTCATGCTGGCCGGCTCCTTTATGGAAAAGGGCGGCCTCTCCAAGCGGCTGGTGAATACGGCGGAGAAGTTTGTGGGCCACCAGGCCGGCGGTTTCTGCGCGGTGACGGTGGTGGCCTGCCTGTTCTTCGGCGCGATCTCCGGCTCTGCCCCCGCTACGGTGGCGGCCATTGGCGGCATCATGATCCCCTATATGGCAGCGGTTGGCTATGACCGTGAGTTCGCGGCGGGACTCTCCGCCGTGGCCGGCGGCCTGGGCGTCATTATTCCGCCCAGTATCCCCTTTGTGATCTACGGCATTGCCACCCAGACCAACATCAGCGACCTCTTCATCGCGGGCTTCGGCCCCGGCATCTTCATTGGCGCGCTGCTGGTCGCAGTGGCCAAGAGGATCTCCAAAAAGGAGAACTACCAGCCTCCGCGGCCTAAGGCCACAGGCAGGGAGAAGCTGGCGGCCATCAATGAGGCCAAGTGGGCCCTCATCATGCCCCTCATCATCCTGGGCGGGATCTACGGCGGATTCTTCACGCCTACCGAGGCCTCTGTGGTGGCCATTTTCTACAGCCTGCTGGTGGGCTTCTTCGTCTATAAGGAACTCCGGTGGAAGGATGTGTTCGCCATCCTGGACAACACGGCCTCCTTCGTGGGCGGCGTGATGCTGGCCTTTGCCCCTGCGGCGGCACTGGGCGCGGTGCTGACCATGCTGAATGTTCCTGCGATGGTCAGCCAGCTGCTCCTCTCCATTACGGATAACATCTACATCATTATGCTGATCGTGGTGGTGGTGCTGCTGGGCGCCGGGATGATTCTGGACACCATTTCGGCAATCGTCGTGTTTGCCCCCATCCTCTACAAGGTGCTGGTGCCGATGGGAATTGATCCGGTGCATCTGGGCGTGATTATGGTGGTGGATCTGGCCATTGGCTTTGTGACGCCGCCTGTGGCGCAGAATCTGTTTGTGGCATCGTCCATGACGGGGCTGCCCATCCACGGGATTGTCAAAAAGGCGCTGCCCTTCATCCTTACAATGCTGGCGGCGCTGCTGCTGATTACCTTCTTCCCGGAGATCTCCCTGACCCTGGGAAAGGGACTGGCATTGCTGTAAATATTGATTAAACCTGAAAGAGCGACGGAAACAGAGAGGAGTTTATTATGGCTGAGAAGTTGATTTTAGGAATTTCCGGCAGTCCCCGTAAGGGCGCCAACACGGATCTCATGCTCCAGGAGGCCCTGCGGGCCGCGGAGACCGTGGAGGGCGTCCGCACGGAGATGCTCTGCCTGCGGGATTACGAGATCCACAACTGCAAGGGCTGCTTTGCCTGCTGCCGGGAGGGCGGAAAGAAGGACGGCGGCATCCACGCGTGCGCGATGTTCCGGGACGGCATGGATGAGATCTATCCAAAACTGAAGGCCTGCGGCGGACTGATCCTCGCGTCCCCGGTCTATTTTGCCTCCATGTCTGCCCAGATGAAGCAGTTCATGGACCGGACAGAGGGACTGCTGCGCTACGGCACCAGCCAGTATCAGTACGGCCTGCAGAACAAAGTGGGCGGCGCACTGGTTGTGGGCGGAAACCGCAATGCCGGCGAGGAGCTGACCATCTTGGAGATGCAGGCCTTCTTCCAGGTGCATGACATGATCGTTGTGGGCTCCGGCGGCGAGCCGACTCCCGGCTGCTATCACGGCGGCGCCTGCACGACCTACCCGCAGAAGGGCGACATCCGGGACGCGGTGCTGCAAGATGAGATCGGCCTCAAGAGCGCCCGGAATTTGGGGGTCCGCGTGGCCAAGACCTTGTGGATGCTGAAATAAGAAACGAAGAGGACCAGTGAGCATGCAGAATACACTTACGACAGCTGTTGAAGTGAATAGCCGCCGGATTGCCGCCTATGTATCCAGTCATCTGGAGGAGTTTCTTGCGGTTCTGCAGGATGTCGTGGACCTGGAGTCCCATACCTACGGGGACCGGCAGGTGAAGGACCGCTGCGGCAGTTATCTCAAGGAGCTGTTTGAGGGAATTGGATTTCAGGTGGAGGCGGTGGACGCCGGGGAGATTGGGTTCCATCTTTCCGGAAAGCTGGGGGATCATCAAGACAAGGTTCTGCTGGTAGGACACTACGATACGGTATTTCCCACCGGAACGACCAGGGAACGGCCCTTCTCCCGGCAGGGGGACCGGGCCTTCGGACCTGGCATTTTCGATATGAAGGGCGGACTGGTTGGCTTTTACATGGCCGTGAAGGCCCTGAAGGAGCTGGACCTGCTGCCGGCGGACAAGGAAGTTGATTTCTTCTTCAACTGCGATGAGGAAGCCGGCAGCGGAACCTCCAGAGAGCGGATTGTGGCGCTCGCAAAACAGGCCAAGGCCTGTCTGGTGGCGGAGCCGGGTCATAAGGGCGAGGGCTATGTGACGGCAGAGCGCTTCGGCCGCTCCGTGGTGACCGTCACGGCCCACGGCGTGGCGGGGCATGCCGGCAACCGCCCCGAATACACGGCCAATCCCTTGGTGGAATTGTCCAAGGTGGTGGAGGAGCTGGAAAGCCGCTGCGACCGGAGCCGGGGCATTTGGTACTCTCCCGTCAGCCTGCACGGCGGAGATCGGGGCCCCACGGCCATGACGCCGGGAGACGCCTATGTGATCTATGATATCCGTTATCTCAACGAGGCCCTGGGGCAGGAGGCGGATGCGGCTGTGAACGGCCTCTGCCCCACGCAGCCCAGCGTGCGCTTTGAGGTGACCGGAGGCGTGGAAAAGCCCCCCTTTATTCAAACGGAGGAGAGCCGCTGGCTCTGGAACCGCGCCAAAGAGATTACGGAGGAGATGGGGCACACGTTTTTGCCGGCGCGCCTGGGAGGAGGCAGCGACGCCAACTTCACGGCGGCCGCGGGCTGCCCGACGCTCTGCGGTCTGGGGCTGAACGGGGACTTCCTCCATAACCCCAAGGAGTATGTGATGATTGACACGATCCCTGACCGGGTGGCCCTGCTGGCGGAACTGATCCGCACTATATAAGCAGAGCGGCGGAAACCGCAGAGCGGCGGAAACCGCAGAGCGGACAACAGCAGAAACCGAGACGGGAGGACCTCCTGTGCAGAAGCGTACATCTGCACAGGAGGTTTGACTATAAAGATATACGCTATCGGATGGCTGCAAATCTTCCGCCGCGCCATGCTCGCGTGTCCCCGCGGTCAGACGGGAATTTGCGGCTGGAAGGCTTGGGAAGCTGTGGATTGCCGGGAAATTCTCCCTTAGAAACCATTGACAAGTAGATATTCCGGCGCATATAATAAAAAAATGAAAGCATAGGCTTTTGGCGTTGTTTTGAGAGATGCCAGGGAATGCGGATAGGGAATTCGCCGCGCCGAGGAAGGGATTCTTATTCCGGGGCGGCATTGTTTTGTGGAGATTCTCCCCTGCCGGGTATCCTGCCATTCTGCGGACAGGGCCTTGGAGCACAGTTCAGTTTTAAAAAATTGAGGTGCAGAGAGATGAAAAGTATCCGGAAAAAGATCACAGTGTGTCTGATGGCAACGGTTTTGATTGCTCTGGCAGCGGTGGGAACGTCCAGTATCGCCCTGAACTACCGGAGCACCCTGGCCACAGTGGACCAGATGATGAGCGAGACCGCAGTGCTGGCGGCGGAGCGCATCCAGCAGGAACTGACCGCCTACCAAAATGTGGCCATGGATACCGGCTGCATCCCCCAGCTGTCCGACGGGACGGTGCCGGTGGAGGAAAAGCGCGCGATCATTGACGAGCGCGTCTCCATGCACGGCTTCCAGCGGGGCAACATCGTCGGCGCGAACGGCGTCAGCATCTTTGACGGGAAGGACTACTCCGACCGGGAATACGTGCAGCAGGCGATGAAGGGGAACGTTTACGTCTCCGAGCCCCTGGTCAGCAAGGTGACGGGGGAGCTCTCCATCATGGTGGCGGCGCCGCTCTATGCCGGCGGAAACCAGGGGTCCCGGATTGTGGGTGTGATCTATTTTGTGCCGCCGGAGACGTTTTTGAACGACATCGTCTCCTCCATCAAGGTCAGTCCCAACAGCCGGGCCTATATGATCAACAAGAACGGCGACACCATCGCGGACGCCACGCTGGAGACCATCACCACACAGAATGTGGAGCGGGACGCCCAGAGCGACAAATCCCTGCGGGACTTGGCCGCCATTCATGCGCAGATGCGCCAGGGGGAGAACGGTTTTGGCAGTTTCTCCAATGAGGCCGGCCCCTGGTTTGCGGCCTACGCCCCGGTGGAGGGGACGGACGGCTGGAGCGTCTCCGTTACGGCCATGAAGAAGGACTATCTGACGGATACATACGTGGGAATGCTGATCAACCTGCTGGTGGTCTTGGCCTCCATTTTGGCCTCGGTCGTGGTGGCGCTGAAGCTCTCCAGCAACATCAGCGTGCCGATGCGGGCCTGCGCCGAGCGGATGAAGCTGCTGGTGGAGGGCGACCTGGAGTCCCCGGTGCCCGAGACCGTGGGGCAGGATGAGACGGCGGAGCTGACCCGTTCCACGGCAGAGCTGGTGACGGGTCTGAACACGATCATCAACGATATCGGGTATCTCCTGACCGAGATGTCCCGGCAGAATTTTGATATCCAATCCGCCCATCGGGAGGCCTATGTGGGCGGGTTCCAGGGAATCCTGACGTCCATGCGCACGCTGAAGGTGGAGCTGAGCCGCACCATGCGCCAGATTGACGCCTCGGCCGGGCAGGTCTCCGCGGCCAGCGGACAGGTCTCCACCGGCGCCCAGACCCTGAGCCAGGGGTCCATGATGCAGGCGAGCTCCGTGGAAGAGCTGGCAGCCACCATCAACGACATCGCTGCCAGCGCGAAAAAGACCTCTTCCGCCGCCGAGGAGGCGGGCCAGTTTGTGGGCCAGGCCGGCGCGCAGCTGGGCATCAGCGTGGAGCACGTCAAGGAGCTGAACGGCGCCATGGAGAAGATCTCCCAGTCCTCTGAGGAGATCTCCAAGATCATTGCCGCCATCGAGAATATCGCCTTCCAGACGAACATCCTGGCGCTGAACGCCGCCGTGGAGGCGGCCCGGGCCGGCAGCGCCGGAAAGGGCTTTGCCGTGGTGGCCGACGAGGTGCGGAACCTGGCCAGCAAGTCCGACGAGGCCGCCAAGGCCACCAAGGAGCTGATCGAGGGCTCCATTGCCGCCGTCACCGAGGGCAGAGGGGCGGTGACCAGGGTGACAGAGTCCCTGGAGCAGACCAGCGTCTTTGCCGGCCATGTGACCGCGCAGATGGATATTGTGGTAGATGCGGTGGAGAAGCAGACCAGCGCCATCGCCCAGGTCACCGAGGGCGTGGACCAGATCTCCTCCGTGGTGCAGACCAACTCCGCCACCGCCCAGGAGAGCGCCGCCGCCAGTGAGGAGCTCTCTGCGGAGGCCTCCAGCCTGAAGCATCTGGTGGACCAGTTCACGCTGGCACAGGAGTGACGCAGCCCTGACAGGGTCTCTGGAGCACGGACATCCTGCCTTGGGAATGACCGGGAGCTGTTGACATGTGGAACGGGTTCCCGTATAATTTGAGCGAGAAAAAATATGGGAGGGAACGGCAGCGTGAAACAGTTTTTTGGGATGAGCCGGAACGGCAATTTGGAGGAAGCGGTCCGTGGACTCCACAGCCCTCAGTTTATAATGCTGTTATCGAACGACACGCAATTTACAGCCCATGTGGAGGAGCTGGAGCGGCGCTTTCCCGGCGTTCCAAGCATCGGATGTATCGGGATGAGCTATCAGACCAGCGTGGTGGAGAACGGCGTGGGAGTCATCGCGTTTTCGGATGGCGTCAAGGCTGCGGCCAACGTGCTGGAGCAGGCCTCCGTCATGCCGGTCAAGTACATCCGGAGGCTGGAAAACGACGTGCAGGCGGTGGGCGGCTCCGGCAGGGACACGGTGTGCATTGACTTCTGCGCGGGGAACGACGCCTGTGTGCTGACCACCATCAACACGGTTTTGCAGCGGCAGGGAATCCCCCTGGTGGGGGGAACCGGCGACCAGGGACGGGTGTCCGCCAATGGGCGGGTGTATCAGGACGCGGTGGCTTACGGAATCGTGCGGAACCAGAACGGAAGGGTGAAGACCTACAAGGAGAACATCTATCACCAGCTGGGGAATTACCGCTTCATCGCCTCCAATACGGACCGGGCCAATTACATTCTGGGCTCTCTGAACGGAAAGCCCGCCAAGCAGGTCTATGAGAGCATCCTCCATGTGACCGATGAGGAGATCCTGACCAGGACCTTCCAGAACCCCTTTGGCAAGATCAACGGGGACGATACCTGCATCATCTCGATCAAGGAGGTCCGGGGCAATGCCTTGGCCTGCTTCCGCCAGGTCAACGACTCCGACGTGCTGATCCTGCTGGAGCTGGGGGACTATCAGGCCATTACCAGGAATACGATTCAGCAGATCTGCCAGGAGTTCCCCAAGCGCTCCGCGGTGTTCTCCGTGAACTGCCTGTTCCGCTATAAGCTCTTTTCCGAGCGCAATTATATGCAGGCGTATCTGCGGGAGATGGCGGCTCTGGGGAGCCACGCTGGGCTTGTGGGATACGGTGAGCACTACAACAACCGGTTTGTGAATCAGTCCATGACCTGCGTGGTCTTTGAGTAAGGAGGGACAGGATGTTATTTACAGGAAAGCGCCGGCAGGCACCGGAGCAGCCCCGCGCGGAGAAGAGTCTGTACCCGGTGCTCCACGTGGCGGACAGCCTGAAGGCCTACCAGAGAGAGCTGGTGAAAAAAGAGGTGGCCTCCCTTTCGGAGCTGAGCATGGTGGGCAGCGCCTTCTCCAACGTGGTGGCGGAGGCGGACCAGTTTCAGGAGAAGCTCCAGGATTTGGGACAATCCTTTTCCGATATTGACCAGACGGCAGGGGGATTCCGCCAGGTGCGGGAGGAGGTCGCCCTGGCTGTGACGGCGGCCCAGGACCAGATGGAGGAGCTGGAGAAGACCTCCTCGCAGGTGCAGCGGTCCTATGAGGAGATGGCGGGGATGTTCGCCCAGCTGCAGGCCGCCATTGATGGGATTCAAAAGTGCATGGGCAAGATTGTGTCTATCGCGGATCAGACGGATATCCTGGCCATCAACGCCTCCATTGAGGCGGCACGAGCCGGCGTGGAGGGCCGCGGCTTCGCCGTGGTAGCGGTGCAGGTTAAGGAGCTGGCCAAGGAGATCAAGGTGCTGGCGGCGGAGGTGAATACCGGCGTCGGCGACGTGGAGGACCGGGCGGGACAGCTCAGCGGAAGCATTACCACCTCCCAGCAGCTCCTGGGCCAGAGCATGGATATTGTGGAACAGACCGACGAGAGCTTTCGCCGGATTATGGCGGCGTCCGAGGGCGCGGTGTCCGTGCAGACGGAGATCTCCAGCGTGATCAGCGCCTCCCAGCAGAACCTGCAGATTATCTGCCAGTTTTTCGACCGGATCAAGGACCAGTATCAGGAGGTCATCCGGCATATTGCGCAGGCCAGCCGCCTGGGCACGACAAAGAGCGCGATGTTTGAGGATATGGACAATATGATTTCTCAGATTCCGCCGATGGTGAAAGAGGCGAAAGAGGGACGCTGAGGCCAGCGTCCCATTTCACAGTCTCCATGAATGGGAGAGAGCTCCTTACTGCGTTTGGATTGGAAGCTCGTTCTAGGAAGGTGGTGCCGCAAAGATGTCACTGAGAGAAAAGATTGCTTCGTTTTTGTTTCGGGCAAGAGCGAAGGAGAACTTGGAGGATGGCGCGCAGCAGGAGCAGGCGAAGGCAGAGACTGCGGAGGCCCAGGAGGACAGCAGCGTCAACCCGGCTGTGCTGGAGCTGTCTCCGGAACATGCCCTCCACCGTCTCCGGGAGATGCGCCGGCAGGAGGCCGGCTATATGCCGGCCCCCAGAATTTGCCTGGATGAGGAGGGAATCCTTCCGCCAGAGCTGGTGAAGAAGGAACTGAACCGCCTGCGCTCCTTCCTGAGCAGCGCTTGCGGCGCACGGCTCAAGCAGGCCAAGGGAAAGAAGCCGGGCAAGAACCGGAAAAAGGAGAAGGAGGCGGGGGAGCCGGAAGATGAGGGAGATGCGCTGATGCTGGACGCCCTGCCCCAGTTCTTCCTCTCGGCGGATAAGCTCTATGCCTGGATGATTGTGCTGCCGCCTGTTGGAGAGGGACAGGAGCTGAACCGGGACCTGCTCTGGCGAGCGATGCGGGGACAGGGGATTACCTACGGCGTAGACGAGCGGCTGGTGGACCGGCTGTCTCACGACGACGAGCGGTACTTCCACCTGTATCTCATTGCCAAGGGAAAACCCGCCTTTGACGGGAAAAACGGCAACATTGTGGACTACTTCCCCCGGGTTGTGGAGCGGGTGATGGAGGTGGATGAGTTCGGGCAGGTGGACTATGCCAACCTGAACCTGATCCGCAATGTCAAGGAGGGGCAGGAGATCTGCCGCCTCATTAAGCCCACCGAGGGCGAGCCGGGCCGGACGGTGACAGACCAGGAGATTCCCGCAAAGAGCGGAAAGCCGGTGCCGCTGCCGAAGGGGCGGAACACCGAGATCAGCGAGGACGAACTCTCCCTGATTGCGGTCATGCCGGGGCATGTGGAATTCACCGGCCGGAGCTTCCAGGTAAAGCCGGTGCTGGATATTGACGGAAATGTGGACTTTTCCACGGGAAATATCAAGTTCCTGGGGGACATCAATATCAAAGGCGACGTGCTCAGCGGGTTCACAGTCCGCGCCATGGGAGATATTCACGTAGGCGGCGTGGTGGAGGCCGGAAGCACCGTGGAGGCCGGCGGAGACCTGGTGGTGGTCAAGGGCATCCTGGGAGACGGCACCACGGTGATTCGCGCGCACCGGTGCGTCTTCTCCAAGTATATTGAGAACTCCACCATTTACGTCCGGGAGAACTTGCAGACGGACTGCATCATCAACGGCAGAGTGTACTGTGATGGAGAGGTCCACGTCCGCTCTGGGCGGGGCAGCATTATGGGCGGCCGGATCTGGGCCGCCAAGCTGGTAAACGCCGCGTCGGTGGGGTCCCCGGCGGAGTGCAGAACGACCATCGCCCTGGGAGGCCTGCCCTGCACGAACTTCGAGCGGGAGGTCGTGCAGCAGGAGCTGAAGGACCTGGAGATGGATCTGGAGAAGCTGGAGTGCCAGCCGGACAGCCCGGTCAAGAGCAGTCTTCTGGCCAAGCTGCGGGTGAAGCTGTCTACGGCGGAGCTGAAGCTGAAGCAGCTGGAAGATGATTTGGTGGACATCGAACAGGAGATGACGGAGAAAACGGCGGGACGGATGGAGTGCGGTGTGGCCTACCCGGAGACGGAGATCAGCATTGGCGACGAGATGCTCCGCCTGCGGCGGGAGACCAGACAGTGCGTCGCGAAGCTGGTGAGCGGGGAGATCGTGGTGATATAACCGGCCTTCACAGGGCGTTCAGGCGGCGGAACACGGGCCGCTTACGTCCGGCGGCAGAGGCGAGCGGTTGGACAGCGGAGCTGCCGGATTTCCCCGGCAGGGCGGTTCGGAGGGCCGCGCCTGCATGATCTGAAATCGGAAAGAGGAAACAGTGATATGAAGAAAAAGCTCATGGTGGTAGATGATTCCCGGATGATGGAGCTGCAGATCTGCAAGCTGCTGGAGGACTCTGCGTTCGAGGTGGCGGCATACTGCGAAAACGGCGAGGATGCGATTGTGCGCTATCAGGAGATTCATCCGGATATCGTGACCATGGACATCATCATGCCTGGCATTGACGGCCTGGAGACGGCAAAGATCATCTTGGAGGAGCACCCGGAGGCACGCATTGTGATGCTTTCCTCTCTGGTGTGTGAGGACACCATCAATGAGGCCGGCAGCATCGGCGCGAAAACCTTTCTCAACAAGCCGGTCACAAGGGAGAACTTGCTTCAGGCTTTGGAGACGGCGCTGGGCTGAGGAGCGCGGAATTTTCAAAATGGACAGATCAGAGGGCAGCAGATGCGTCGCGTCTGCTGCCTTTTTGTTGCGGATTGACCCTGAACGGGAAATGATGTGATTCTCCTGAGAGACAAAGCGGGGATTTTTGCCCATAGAATTGGCATTTTGGAACTTTTTTTGGAAGTCAGTCCCTTGAAAAGGCGGAAAAAATATGCTACACTAACAGGAAACGCCAAAAACGAAAAGGAAGAAGGAATGATCCATGAAGATGAGAAGAAGTACAGCGGAGAAGGCAGGCCTAGTGTGTTTGACTACGGCGCTGGCGTTTTCGCTGACGGGCTGCGGGAGCAAGAGCCCCCTGGACCCCAAAAATCCGGTATCCCTGACGGTGTGGCACTACTACAACGGCTCCCAGCAGGCCGCCTTTGACACCCTGGTGGAGGAGTTCAACGACACCGTGGGCCGGGAGCGGGGGATCTACGTGGAGAGCTACTCCCAGGGCTCGGTGTCCGACCTGGAGACCGCGGTGCGGGACGCCATCGGCGGCAAGGTGGGGGCCGGCGCCATGCCGGATATCTTCTCCTCCTACGCGGACACCGCCTATGAGATCGAGCAGGCGGGCGCTCTGGCCAACTTGTCGGACTACCTGGACCAGGCGGAGCTGGAGCGGTATGTGGACTCCTACATTGAGGAGGGCCGCATTGCCGCCGACGGGACCCTGCGGATCTTCCCCACGGCGAAGTCCACGGAGATCATGATGATCAACCGGACGGACTGGGATGTGTTCGCGGCGGCCACAGGGGCCTCCCTGGAGAATCTGGGGACCGTCGAGGGCGTGGTGGATACCGCCAGGACCTACTATGAGTGGACGGACAGCCTGACCCCGGATGTGCCGGGGGACGGCAAGGCCTTCTACGGCCGGGACGCCATGGCGAACTACTTCATCATCGGTATGCAGCAGCTGGGCGTGGAGATCTTCCAGGTGGAGAACGGGGAGATGACCCTGAACACGCCGAAGGAGGAGCTGCGCCGGCTGTGGGAAAACTACTACGTGCCCATGGTCCAGGGGTACTTCGGGGCCTATGGCTCCTTCCGCTCGGACGACGTGAAAACCGGGGACATTCTGGCCTATACGGGTTCCACCACCTCCGCCATGTATTTCCCCGACCAGGTGGAGCTGGAGGAGGGCAGCCACGCCATCGACTACCAGGTCATGGCGGCGCCGGTTTTTGAGGGCGGGCGGAACTACGCCGTGCAGCAGGGCGCCGGAATGGTGGTCAGCAAATCGGACGAACAGCACGAGTACGCCGCCGTTGAATTTTTGAAGTGGTTCACCCAGACGGAGAACAACCTTCAGTTCGGCTGCGTGTCCGGCTACCTGCCGGTGCTGAAGGAGGCCAGCAGCATCGAGAAGCTGGACCAGGTGATCGGGGACCGGGACCTGTCGGTGGCGCCCAAGACCTATGACTGCCTGAGCACCATGTTCGACGGCATGGAGGACATCACCCTCTATACCAACAAGAGCTTCCGGAACGGCTCCGCGGCGCGGAAGGTGCTGGAGTACCACCTGGCGGACCGGGCGGCGGAGGACCGGGCGGCCGTGACGGCGGCGCTGGCCCAGGGCAGGAGCCTGGAGGAGGCCGTGGCGCCCTACGTGACGGAAGAGGCCTTTGAGAACTGGTATGGCGCCTTCTGCGAGGCGCTGAACGCGGCTGCGGCCAAGTAGGGATGCCATGAAAGAGAATGGTCGGCAGCGAAAGAAATCGACGATCTTCCGGATCTTTCTCGTTCCTCTGATTGCCATCATGCTGCTGCAGAGCGTGATCAGCATCGGCACACTGGTGGTTAAGAGAACGACTAAAACGCTGGAGGAATACGCCGGCAACATGATGAACCGCCTGGTGGAGAACCGGGGGGTGATTTTGCAGAGCGACATGAACCAGCGCTGGGCCTCCGTTCATCAGCGGGAGGCGTGGCTGAACGCGCTTTTGGAGCAGTACCTGGCCGCCGAGGACATAGACCTGGATGCGATGCTTCAATCCGGAGAGCAGAGGAGCGCACTGCTGGAGCAGATGTTTCCGGAGTGCCTGGAGGTGCTGCAAAACAACTCTACCACAGGAATTTTCCTGATCCTGGCGGGACCGGACGCCGGAACGGCCGGAGAGCTGGACGGGTTTTTCATCCGGGACTCCGATCCCAACACGAACCCGGCCAACCGCTCGGACCTGCTGCTGGAGCGGGGGAGCAAAGAGCTCTCCAGGGCCTGGGATATTCCCCTGGACACCAACTGGACCACCCGGTTCCATATGGACGGCCAGGGGACCAGCGAGGCCGACCGCTATTTCTACGAGCCCTGGCGGGCCGGCAGGGATTACCCGGAGGCGGACACGGCAGATTTGGGCTACTGGTCGCTGCCGTTCTGCCTGGAGAAGGAGACGGTGGACCCCCACGAGATGATCACCTACTCTCTGCCCCTGCGCTATAAGGGGCAGATCTACGGTGTGATAGGCGTGGAGATTTCCAGCCGGAGCCTGTATAACTACTTCCCCGCGTCGGAGCTGAATGAGGCGCAGCAGTCGGGGTATCTCCTGGCGGTCCGGGAGGAGGACGGCAGTTACCGGCCTCTGGTGGGCAAGGGGCTGCTCTATGATCAGGTCCGGACCATGGAGCCCGGAATCCGCCTGCGGGAGATGGAATACCAAGACGTCTGCCGCGTGGAGGGCGCCAGCCTGAACGGCCAGGGCATCTACGCCGCGGTGTGCCCGCTGAAGCTGTACAGCAGCAATGTGCCCTATGAGGACACGGAATGGGTGCTCCTGGGCCTGGACACGGAGGAGGACCTGTTTGGCATGAGCCGCCAGCTTTACGTCTGGATGGTCTTTGCCGTGTTGATCGGCCTGGGCTTTGGTGTGCTGGGAATCTATCTGGCGGTCCGGCATCTGACCCGGCCGGTTCAGCGACTGATGCAGTGCATCAGCCGGGGGACCGTGGGCCTGGGGGCGTTCCGGGCTTCCAACATTCTGGAGATTGACGCGCTGTACGATGTTGTGGTGGATCTGACAGAGCGGCAGCGGGAGGCGGAGAATATTCTGCTGGAGGAGAAGGAGCGCTATAAGCTGGCGCTGGAGTCCTCCAAGGACATCTTCTTCTCCTTTGACCTGCGGAGCCAGAGGCTGGATATTGTGAACCACCCCACGATGAGCGGGCAGTGGGCGTGCGACAGCTACGGAGGCAGCTTTATTGACCCGGATTATATTTACGAGGCGGACCGGGCGCAGGCCGTCAAAGTCCTGCAGAGCAAGGAGGACGAGATCTATGTGGAGTTCCGCCTGAAATGGCCTCAGGATGCGGAGTATCTCTGGGTGGCCCTGACCGGAAAAACGGTCTATGACACCGATGGCCAGCGGTGGAAGCTGGTGGGGAGCATCCGAGACATCCAGGAGCAGAAGGAGCGGGAGGCCCAGCAGCTGCGCAAGAACACCATCGACGGCGTCACCGGCCTCTACGTCTACAGCGCAGGCCTCAAGGAGCTGACAGAGGCCCGGAGGAGCCGGCCGGAGGGCGTCATGGTCAGTCTGTTCCTGGATCAGCTGAAGCAGACCAACGAGAAGAACGGAATTGTCTTCGGCGACATGATCCTGGAGGAGCTGGGAGAGCTGGTCCGGACCCGCTGCCAGGCGCTGGCGGAGGAGACCGGAGAGCGCGCGGAGGCCCTGCGGCTGAACCGGGATGAGCTGGTGCTGTGGCTGGGAGCGCAGACGGAGACTCGGGCGGCGTCCTTCGTGCAGGCGCTGCTGGAGACGGCGGCGGAGAGCCTGCAGGAGTTTTCGGTCCGGATACAGGCCGGCATCGTCCGGGGAGAGCGGGGCCGGGACACGGAGGAGCTGATCCGGATGGCGAAGCTGGCCCGGAGCGCGGGACAGCCCGGGGCCGGCGAACGGCCCGGCCTCTATGGGGAGGTCCCGGAGCGGGCCCGCGCGGCGCTGCCGGCTCTCCAGGCCTATGAGATCAACAGTCTGGGCTATGGAGAGGATGTAAGCCTGGTGTCCGTGGCACTGAACCTCTTCGGCAAGGGCGGGGACTTCCCGGCTCAGATGATGCTGATGATCCGGAAGATGGGCCGGTCTTACGGGGCCGAGGGGGTAATGGTGTCCCTGCTCCGGGCGGATTTTAATTCCAATTATCTCAACTATCAGTGGAGCCGCTCCGGGAAAACGGTGGAGGAGACGGTCAAAAAGTACTGCGAGGAGGAGAAGCAGGCCTTTTTCGACTGGCTGGGGCAGGGGGAGATCCGGTATGTCTCCCCTGAGGACAGCCGGCGGGAGGAGCTGCAATGCTTCCTGAACATCGCGCCGGGACAGCGGGGGCTGGTACTGCCGATGTATGACAGCGGCCGGTATATGGGCAATGTCTGCGTCCTGGGCCTGGGCCCGGAGCTGCTGGAGGACCCGGAGGAACACCAGAACCTTGCGGAGCTGGGCCAGGTGATCCAGAGCCAGATGAACCAGCAGCAGTACGACATTGCCAGCAAGGCGAAGTCGGAGTTCCTCTCCCGCATGAGCCACGAGATTCGGACCCCCATGAACGGCATCATCGGTATGACGGCCATCGCCCTGCAGAAGGAGCAGGGCCCGGAGCGGATTCTGGACTGCCTCCAGAAGATCCAGTCCTCCTCCCACTATCTGCTGGGATTGATCAACGACATTTTGGACATGTCCAAAATCGAAAGCGGCAAGATGAAGCTGGAGCCCGTGAACTTCGAGATGCGGGAGATGCTGGACACCATTCAGGAGCTGATCGCGCCCCAGGCCTCGGCCAAGGGGATCGAGTTTGTCCAGGAGGTCACGCTGGCGCATGACTGGTTCCTGGCGGACCGGATGCGGATCAGCCAGGTGCTGATCAACCTGCTGGGCAACGCGGTGAAATTCACCCCGGAGGGGGGCCGGGTAACCCTGATTGTGCGGGAGAGCGACGGCGGCGAGGGGATGTCCCAGGTGTTCTTCGCGGCCCGGGATACGGGTATCGGCATTGCCGAGGAGGAGCAGGAGCGGGTATTCCGGGCCTTCGAGCAGGCCGGGGCGAATCCCTCCAAACAGCAGGGAACCGGGCTGGGGCTGTCCATCAGCAGCCGTCTGGTGCAGATGATGGGCAGCGGCATCCATCTGGACAGCGTGCTCGGAGAGGGCAGTACCTTCAGCTTTTCCGTCCCCCTGGCCCTGGGCCAGTACGTGGGGCACGGAGAGGAGACGGAGGAACTTACCTTCGCGGGCCGCAGAATCCTGGTGGTGGAGGACAACGAGCTGAACGCCGAGATTGCCCAGTGCCTGCTGGAGGAGCGGGACTTTGAGGTGCAGTGCGTCGGTGACGGCGCCCAGGCGGTGGAGCGCATCCGCACCACGCCGCCAGGTACTTATGATGTGATTCTGATGGACATTATGATGCCGGTGATGGACGGCCTGGAGGCCACCCGGGTGATCCGGAGCCTGGACCGGGAGGACTGCCGCACCATTCCCATCATCGCCATGTCCGCCAACGCCTTTGACGACGACCTGAAGAAGTCGGTGGCCTGCGGGATGAACGGACACCTGTCCAAGCCCGTGGAGGTAGAGCGGCTGTATCGGGTCCTGGGCGAGGTGCTGAAAACCGCGCGGACCGCTGCCGGTTGAACCGCACCCCAGCCGGAGCTCTGAGGAGCACCGGCTGGGGTGCTTTTTCCGGCACGGCTCCGGAAGAGCGCAAGAAGCGGCTTGACGGGGACCATGCCAGGGGATACAATGGGAGAAGATCACCGAAAAAGGAGGCCGCTGTATGGCTGAAATCAATAAAATGGAGTCCAGGCCCATCCTGCCCCTGATTGTGTCCATGTCTGTGCCGCCGCTGATCTCCATGTTCATGCAGTATTCCTATAACTTTGTGGACTGCATGTTCGTCTCCTGGATCAGCGAGGAGGCGCTGACGGCGGTGTCCCTGGCCTTCCCCATCACCACGCTGATGATCGCCATGTCCATCGGCCTGGGGGTGGGCGTCAATGTGCTGATTTCCAACCGCCTGGGCCAAAAGCGCTTTGAGGAGGCCAACCAGATTGCCGCCAACGGCATCGTGCTCTCGGCGGGGTGCGGCATGGTGATTACGGCGGTGGTGCTGATGATCATCGAGCCCTTTTTCGCCTCCTTCGCGGAATCCGGCGCGATCTATGAGTATGGGATGCAGTACATGAGGGTGTGCGCCTTTATGGAGGTGTCCAACATGGTCCATATCTGCATCCAGAAGATCCTCCAGGGGACCGGCAATATGCTGGCGCCCATGGGCTTCCAGATTGCCGGCGTGGTGCTCAACTACATTTTGGACCCGGTGCTGATTTTCGGCAGGGGGCCCTTCCCGGCCATGGGAATCCGAGGGGCCGCCGTAGCCACCGTGGCGGGGTATACCTTCAGCATGCTTCTGGCCTTTTGGGTGCTGCTGTGCACGAAGCAGAAGGTGCGGCTCAGCGCCCGGTCCTTCCGGATTGACCTCCGCATTTTTCGGGATGTGTTTGTGATCGGGTTCCCCTCCTTTTTGATGAACGCCCTGGGAGCGGTGATGATCCTGTTCACCAACTGGTTCCTCAAGGCCTATTCCATGACGGCGGTGGCCTTCTTCGGCGCGTACTTCAAATTGCAGCAGGTGGTGGTGATGACCCTGAATGGCCTGGTGCAGGGCTGCATCCCCATTATGAGCTACAACTTCGGGGCCAAAAACGGGGTGCGGCTGCGGCAGGCCCTGAGGTACGGCACCGTCATCGCCTGCCTGCTCACGGGGCTCAGCATTGTGATTCTCTGGGCCTTCCCGGAGCAGATCCTGCGGATCTTCAAGGCCTCCAGTGAGATGATGGCCTTTGGCGTCCCTGCCGTGCGGATTATGTCCATGAGCTACGTCTTCGCGGCCATCTCCACCATGCTGGCCTCGTTCATGCAGTCCACCAAGCGGGTGGGGTACAGCCTGCTGGTCAATGCCCTGCGGCAGCTGGTGATCCTGATTCCGATGATGTGGGCGTTTTCCCGGTGGTTTGGGATGTCCGGCATCTGGTGGTCCTTCATCGTGACGGAGACGGCGGCGGTCCTCATCGCCTGGGCGCTTCATAGGAGGAATCGGGTGACGCTGTAGGGGTTACATCAGAAAATGCCGCCGCCGGCTTTGCCGGCGGCGGCATTGCTCTTTATTTGGAGGATGATTTTACCGTCACCGCAGTTGAAAAGAAGGAAATGACTCTTTTCAACCCTGGGGCGACTATGCGTCCCAGGGGCCGCGAAACGGCCTGACGGTGGACTTCATGGGCAAAGCCCGCCCGGAACATCGGGTTCCCGGTTTTCAAGTGTTTTGACTATGGAGGGTCTTCTGGAGCCAGTCCCTGCCGTCCACGAAGCGGGAGACGATGAAGCAGGTCACATAGTCACCGGCGGCGTTGATCATGGTGGCCGGGGGATCTACCAGGTTGCCGATGACCACCAGGATGGGGAAGGCAATGTCCATCTGGGCGGGGAAGAAGATGGAGCAGATGATGTACTCTCCGATGTACCCGCCGCCGGGGACGCCGCTCATGCCCACGGAGCTGAGGACCGCCACCAGGACCACGGGGATCAGCATCCCCATGTCCAGCTTCTGGCCGAACACGCCCAGCACAAAGGCGATCTTCAGCACACAGGAGAAGCAGGAGCCGTCCATGTGCATGGTGGCGCCCAGGGGCAGCACCATGTCGGCCACGTCCTTGCGGATGCCGGTGTCCGCGGCCTCCTCCATGTTGGTGGGGATGGTGGCGACAGAGGAGCAGGTGCCCAGGGAGACCACGGCGGGCTTTGCGATGTGGCGGAACATGGTGCCCACGGCGCCCCTGCCGCCGCCGAACCAGGCGAAGAGGGGCCAGGCCGTGAAGATGTAGACGAAGCACAGGGGATAGTATACCGCCAGGGCCCGGGCATAGTTCTCGGTGATCTGGGGACCGTAGGTGGCCACCAGGTCGGCGAAGAAGCCGAAGAAGGCGATGGGGGCGTAGCAGGTGATGATCTTCACGAACTTCAGCATCACATTGGTGAGATCCTCCAGGAAGCGGCCCACGGGGGTCTCCCTGCCGCCGTTGAGGTTCACGGCAAAGCCGAAGAGCAGGGAGAAGACGATCAGGGGCAGCATGGCCCGGCGGGTCAGCAGGCCGCTGAAATCACTGGCGGTGAAGAAGTTGACGATCATGTCCGGCAGGGTGGCGTACTCGCCCATCTCCTGGGCGGCCAGATTCGTCCAGGCGGACGGAACCGGGGGGAAGACGATCATCAGCAGGTACATGATGACGGCGGCGATGGCTCCGGTGACCACGAAGGTCCCCACGGTGACGCCCATGATCTTCCCCGCCCGCTTCCGGCTCTCCATGTTGGCCACGGCGCTGGAGATGGAGGCGAACACCATGGGCACCACGATGCAGAACATCATGTTGATGAACACGGTGCCCAGGGGCTTGAGGACCGTGGCGCCGGTGCCGGAGAGGACGCTGCCGCCGGCGTCCACCTCGGCGGGCCAGACCCAGCCCAGAATGGCGCCCAGAATCATGGCTCCCAGCATGATAGCCAGGAAGACGTAGTTTTTCGCGATGGATCTCTTTTCCATAGTTTCCCTCCTGTGATTGTGTGACATCCGATTGTCCGCGTGTTCAGGTTCCGGTTTTGAGGTTCAGCTCTTCATCGGTGATTTCGCCTTTACAGACGATGTTGGTGGGACCGGTCAGATAGAGGTCCGTAATTCGGCCGTCGGATTGCTCCGCATCTACAATCAGGGTTCCCCCGGCCATGTCCGCCCGGACCTGGCGGCCGCTGACCTTGCCCTGGAGGGTCAATACCGTGACCACGGAGCCGGTGCCGGTGCCGCAGGCGTAAGTGAAATCCTCCACCCCCCGCTCGAAGGTCCGCTCATAGAGATGGTTTTCACCCAGCAGTTCGTAAAAATTTACATTGGCCCCCTTTGGAAAAGCCGGGTGCCAGCGGAGCTTCCGGCCCAGCTCCCGCAGCGCCTGTTCGCCGGCGTGCTGCAGGTTATGATAGGGAACCGCTATGTGCGGAAGACCAGGGTTACCCAGCTCCACATAGGCGCAGGGATACGGTATCCCGTCTACCGCTACAGAAGTATCCAGCTTGACGGTGGTGGGATCGTTGAGACGGATCTTGTAGAGCCGGCGGTCGATCCGCCTTCCTGTCACCATGCCGGCGGTGGTCTCCACGGTCTGGGTCTCCCCGGCCAGACCGTTTTCGTAGCCGTAGCGGCAGATGCACCGGGCGCCGTTGCCGCACATCTCGCCAACGCTGCCGTCGGAGTTGAAGAACCGCATTCTGTAGTCCCCGCCCTGGGTGGGAGCGTCTACCACCATCAGGCCGTCGGCCCCGACGGACAAATGCCGCTCGCACAGCGTCCGGGCGATCTGGGGGAAAAGCGCAGGGGACAGACGCTCCGTCAGGTTGTTCAGGATGAGAAAATCGTTGCCGGCTCCGTTCATTTTCCAGAAATTCATGGGCTCCCTCCTTATATGGCTCTATTATAAACGCACTTTGCGCAGTTGAGTACCGGATAAGGTGCTGTAAAGAATGCAAAAGGTGCTAACACAAGGGGGAGGGAATCTGAGGTACGTCCGATTACGGATTTTACGGTGATTCCTGCGGGCCCTGTAGGGGCCGCCGCCCTCGGCGGCCCGCCCCCGCGACCTTCGCATCGCCTTATAGACCAGCAGACCCGGTAGGGCCCGGACCCCTGGCCGGGCTAATCCCTCCCCGACCTCCGGAGTTCCCTTAACCCTCCCCCGGCAGATCGGATCTCCCTTTGGACGGGCGGTTGGCAGCCGCCCTACAGGGGATCATCTTCTGATATAGTCAAAACACTTGAAAATCGGTATCCGATTTTCAAGGCGGGCGAGGCCGCCGGCACATCCATGTGCCGTGTTTTGTCTATGAAGTCCACCG
>JAAWIL010000177.1 GCA_022796315.1 Oscillibacter sp.
ATCCTTGCCATCCGTCAGGATGCCTGCGGATTTTTGCCTTGCAGGGCAAAAAATCCACTCGCCAATCCATACACGTCGAGATATTAAACAGGCTCTGAGTTGACCCTTTGATTATACAGCCGGTGCGGAATTTCGACAAGAGAATCTTGGAGGCCTCCGCCGGGACCGGAAAAGGGCGTGGTCAGTGGGGGATTTGACCCTGTAGGGGGCCAGCCGCCCGGCCCCTCCGCAAAAAAATTTCCTCTTGACAATCACCAGGCCCCCCTGTATAATACAGCTCAATACAAAACATGCGATGACAGGGAAAATGTCGCTGCGAGCATTTCAGAGAGCCGCCGGGTGCTGTGAGGCGGTATGCGGACAGATGATTTACTGGCCCTTGAGCAGTCAGCTGAAAGCCCCCCGGGGGCCGTAGGTGCGACCGGGTGTCCTCACCGTTACCAGCGAGGCGGCATTCACCCCTTTCCGGGGCCGATGCTGAGAGTGGACAGCAATGTCAACAGGAGTGGTACCGCGGAAGCCCAGCTTTCGTCTCTGATCAGAGACGGGAGCTTTTTCTTTTTTCGGAGTCAACCGTCATATTTAAGGAGGAGCGACATGAGAACAATCAAGGTATTTGACACAACCCTGCGGGACGGGGAGCAGTCCCCCGGGTGCAGCATGAACCTGCCGGAGAAGCTGGACATGGCCCGGCAGCTGGAGGCCCTGGGGGTGGATATCATCGAGGCGGGCTTCGCCATCGTCTCCCCGGAGGACTTCCAGAGCGTGGAGGCCATCTCCCGGGCGGTCTCCAAATGCACCGTGGCCAGCCTCGCCCGCTGCGGCAAAAAGGACATCGACGCCGCCTGGAACGCCTTGAAACAGGCCAAAAAGCCCCGCATCCATGTGTTCATCGCCACCAGCGACATCCACATGGAGTACAAGCTCCGGATGACCCGGGAGGAGGTGCTCCAGAGCATCCGGGAGAACGTGGCCTACGCCAAAAGCCTCTGCGACGACATCGAGTTCTCCGCCGAGGACGCCTCCCGGTCCGACCGGGCCTTCCTGGCGGAGTGCTACTCCGCCGCCGTGGCCGCCGGAGCCGCCACGCTGAACGTCCCCGACACCGTGGGCTACTGCACCCCGGAGGAGATGTACGACCTGATCCGCTACCTCAAGGAGCACGTGCGGGGCGTGGAGAACGTGGACATCTCCGTTCACTGCCATGACGACCTGGGCCTGGCCGTGGCCAACTCCCTGGCCTGCGTCCGGGCGGGGGCCAGCCAGGTGGAGTGTACCGTCAACGGCATCGGCGAGCGGGCCGGCAACGCCAGCCTGGAGGAGATCGTCATGGGTCTCCACACCCGGCCGGACTTCTACCAGGCGGAGACCGGGATCAACACCCAGCAGATCTACAAGTCCAGCAAGCTCCTCTCCAGCATCACCGGCGTGCCCATCTCCCCCAGCAAGGCCATTGTGGGCGCCAACGCCTTCGCCCACGAGGCGGGCATCCACCAGCACGGCGTCATCGCCAACGCCCAGACCTACGAGATCATGAAGGCCGCCGACATCGGGCTTCCCAAGAGCACCATGGTCCTGGGCAAGCACTCCGGCAAGCACGCCCTGCGGGAGCAGCTGGCGGACATGGGCTACGAGCTCACCGACGAGCGGCTGGACGAGGTCTTCACCCGGTTCAAGCAGCTGGCGGACAAGAAGAAAAACATCACCACCTCCGACCTGGAGGCCCTGGTGCTGAACCGCCGGCGCACCGACGCGGGCAGCTGGATTCTGGCGGGCCACGTGGTCAACGGCGGCGAGGGCATCCCCAACACCTCCTACGTCAAGATGAAACGGGACGAGACGGAGGTGGAGGAGGTCGCCATCGGCTCCGGCCCCCTGGACGCCTCCTTCAAGGCCATCAACCGCATTGTCAACATGGATGTCAGCCTGGAGAGCTACAGCCTCAACGCCGTCACCGACGGGGAGGACGCCATCGGCGAGGCCGTGGTGAAGCTCCGCCACGGCGAGGAGGTCTACACCGGCACCGGCCTCTCCACGGACATCATCGAGTCCTCCATCCGGGCCTATGTCAACGGCATCAATAAGATTACCGCGGCCAAGCCGCAGAAGGGAGCGTGACCTCCATGGGCATGACAATGACGCAGAAAATCCTGGCGCGCCACGCGGGGCTGCCGGAGGTCCGGGCGGGCCAGCTGATCCGGGCGAAGCTGGACCTGGTCCTGGGCAACGACATCACCTCCCCCGTGGCCATCAACGAGTTTGAGAAGGCCGGCTTTGACCAGGTGTTTGACAAGAGCAGGGTGGTCATGGTCATGGACCACTTCGCCCCCAACAAGGACATCAAGGCCGCCACCCAGTGCAAGCAGTGCCGGACCTTCGCCCGGCGCTTCGGCCTGGAGAACTATTACGACGTGGGCCAGATGGGCATTGAGCACGCCCTGCTGCCGGAAAAGGGCCTCATCGCCCCCGGCGAGGCCTGCATCGGCGCGGACTCCCATACCTGCACCTACGGCGCCCTGGGGGCCTTCTCCACCGGTGTGGGTTCCACGGACATGGCCGCTGCCATGGCCACCGGCGAGACCTGGTTCAAGGTCCCCGCCGCCATCCGGGTCCACGTCACCGGGTCCCTGAAGCCCTATGTCAGCGGAAAGGACGTGGTTCTGCACCTCATCGGCAGAATCGGTGTGGACGGAGCCCTGTACCAGTCCCTGGAGTTCTCCGGTCCCGGCCTGGCCAGCCTCACCATCTTTGACCGCCTGACCATCTCCAACATGGCCATTGAGGCCGGGGCGAAGAACGGCATTTTTGCCGTGGACGACATCACCCGGGCCTATGTGGCGGAGCGGGTGGACCGGCCCTGGACCGCCTTCGCGGCGGACGCGGACGCGGAGTACGCCCAGACCATTGAGCTGAACCTGGACGAGATCGACTGCACCGTGGCCTACCCCCATCTGCCCGAAAACGCCCATCCGGCGGCGGAGGGCGGGGAGATCGCCATCGACCAGGTGGTGATCGGCTCCTGCACCAACGGCCAGCTGGCGGATATGGCGGCGGCCGCGGCGGTGCTCAAGGGCCGCAAAGCGGCTCCCGGTGTCCGGGTCATTGTGATCCCGGCCACTCCGGCGGTGTACCGCGCCTGCATGAAGGAGGGCTACACGGACATTTTCCTGGACGCCGGGTGCATTGTCTCCACTCCCACCTGCGGACCCTGCCTGGGGGGCTATATGGGCATCCTGGCGGCGGGGGAGCGGTGCGTCTCCACCACCAACCGCAACTTCGTGGGCCGCATGGGCCACGTGGACAGCGAGGTTTACCTGGCCTCTCCCGCCGTGGCGGCGGCCAGCGCCGTCACGGGACACATCACACATCCGAAGGAGGTTATGGGCGCATGAGAGCACAGGGAACGGTACACAAGTACGGGGACCACATTGACACCGACGTCATCATCCCCGCCCGGTATCTGGCCACCCAGGACGAGAAGGAGCTGGCCAGCCACTGCATGGAGGACATTGACACCTCCTTCGTCACCAAGGTACAAGAGGGGGACATCCTGGTGGCCGGGTGGAACTTCGGCTGCGGGTCCTCCCGGGAGCACGCGCCCATCGCCATCAAGGCCAGCGGGATCTCCTGCGTGATTGCCAAGACCTTCGCCCGGATTTTCTACCGGAACGCCATCAACATTGGTCTGGCGATTCTGGAGTGCGAGGCGGCCAGCGAGGGGATTGACAGCGGGGACCGGGTAGAGATTGATTTTGACACCGGCGTCATTACGAATGTGACCAAGCGGGAGACGTATCAGGCGGAGCCCTTCCCGGAGTTCATCAAGGAGATGATCCAAAAGGGCGGGCTCATGGCCTCAATCAGGAAATAACCGGCGGGTCCAGGGGCGCCGCGCCCCTGGCGGGGTGCAGGGGCAGAGCCCCTGCAAAGCTCCCGTTGTGCCGCCGCGCAGCGGCGGCCTCTGAAGGGGCAGCAAAACAGCATTCGCCGCGGAAAGCGGAAAATGCGCCTTTTGCGGAAGGGAGCTGGGACCGATTGGCAAGGAACAGGCCTGCGATTGTGTCCGCTTGCTGGCGGTGGTTTCTTGCTGTGACCGCAGGGATGACGTCTTAGAGCCTGTTTAGGATCTCAGCGTGCGGGGATTGGCGAGGGGATTTTTTGTCCAGCAAGGCAAAAAGCCGCCGCAATCCTGGCGGATTGCAAGGATTTT